>NZ_JCBAMT010000011.1:0-114020 GCF_059760445.1 Achromobacter sp. D7-1
GTCCTTGCCTGGACGCCCGCCTCCGGGTTGCCGGCGGTGGGGGCCTGCGCGCTCGGCGCGGCCCGCTCCACCGGTTTGATTTTCTGGCCCGCCGCCAATTGGGCGGCGTTCTCGACGACGATGCGCTCGCCGCCCGCAAGTCCCTGCGTGACGATCCAGTACGGGCCTTGCAGCCGCTGCGCGGTGACGGCGATCTTCTTCAGCTCGCCGTCCGGGCCCGCAGCCAGCACGTGCGCGCCTTCGGCGTTGCGCAGCAGGGCGTTGCGCGGCACCAGGTAGGTGTCGCGGTTGATCGCCTGCTCCAGCCGCACGCGCACATACATGCCCGGCAGCAGGTCGCGGCCCGGATTCTCGAACAGCGCCCGCATGGTGACGTTGTCCGTGCCCGGATCCACCGCCAGGTCGGCGAACGACAGCGTGCCGCCGCGCCCGTACTCGGAACCGTCGGGCAGCAGCAGCCGCACCTGCACCTGGTCCGGCGCCACGCCTTCCAGGGCTCCGGCGCGGATCTGCTTCTGCAACTGCATCACCTCGGCGGCGGGCTGGGCGAAGTTCACATAGATCGGATCGATCTGCTGTACCACGGTCAGCGGCGTGGCCTGGCCTTCGCCCACCAGTGCGCCTTCGGTGACCAGGGCGCGCCGCGCCCGGCCGTCGATGGGCGAGGTGACCCGCGCGTAGTCCAGCTTCAGCTTGGCGCTTTGCAGGTTGGCGCGGGCCAGGGCGACCTCGGCCCGGGCCTGGCGTTCTTGCGCCACGCTTTCGGCGTGGTCGCGTTCGCTGATGGCGCGGTCCGACACCAGGTCGGCGTAACGGCGCAGCTTGTCGGCGGCGGCGGACAGGTTCGCCCGCGCGCGCGCCAGGTTCGCGGCTTCGGAATCGTAGGCGGCCTGCAAGGGCGCGGGATCGATCTGGAACAGCGCGGCGCCGCGCGCCACGTCCTGGCCTTCCTCGTACAGGCGCGCGGTAACGATGCCGGCCACGCGCGCGCGCACCTCGGCCTCGCGGTAGGGCTCCAGCCGGCCCGGCAATTCGGTGGCGACGCTGGTGGGCGTGGCCGCCGCGACGATGACGCCGACTTCGGCGGGCGCCTCGGCGGCTGTTTGGGCTTCCGGCTTCGAGCAACCGGTAATAAGAATTACTACGGAAAAAAAGGCGAGCGTGCGTAGAGAGACTCTTTGCTTCATTTTTAAAGTTGTCTGATGGGGCCGCAGAGGGCTGGGGTGGGGAAAGGCGCCGACTTTCCCGCGTGGGGAAGCGAGTCTATCATTTAATCCGTCACGCTTGATTAATTATTTTGTTCGGAAGTATGCTCCCCGCTACACACTTATTCACAGTGTGTGGAGAGGGCGGCTTCCGGTGTGGAAGCCGCCGTTTTTTTGCCATCGTTTTTTTAAGTAGGAGGTCCCCGCATGGCCCGCAAGACGAAAGAAGAGTCCCAACGCACCCGCGACCGCATCCTGGACGCCGCGGAGCACGTGTTCCTGTCCAAAGGGGTGGCCGCCACCACCATGAGCGATATTGCGGACTATGCGGGCGTGTCCCGGGGCGCCGTCTACGGCCATTACAAGAACAAGATCGACGTCTGCATCGCCATGTGCGACCGCGCGCTGGGCGAGGCCGCGCCGCTGACCCAGGTGTCGACCGAGGGCGAGGCGCTGGAATCGCTCTACTCCTCCATGCGGCAGTACATCCAGATCTACGCGCAGGAAGGTTCGGTGCAGCGGGTGCTGGAGATCCTGTACCTGAAATGCGAACGCAGCGACGAGAACGCACCCTTGCTGCGCCGCCGCGACCTGTGGGAGCGCCATGCCTTGCGCACCTCGGAGAAACTGCTGCGCGCCGCCGTCAAGCGCGAAGACCTGCCGCGCGCGCTGGACGTGCGCCTGTCCAACCTCTATCTGCACGCCCTGGTCGACGGGGTGTTTGACAGCATCTGCTGGTCCGATCGCCTCAAGGGCGATATCTGGCCGCGCGTCGAGCGCATGCTCCGCGCCGCTATCGATACCCTCCGGTTTTCCGCGCACCTGCTGACGCCGAAAGCCGCCTGATTCAGCCGGGACCACATGCCGGGCGCCTCAGGACCGCGCGCCCCTGAGCCGCGCGCGGCTGAGCCGGGCGCGCCTACAATCCCGGCATGACCCTCAAGCAACTCGAAGCCTTCTACTGGGCCGCCACCTGCGCAAGTTTCGCCGTGGCGGCCGAGCGCCTGCACCTGTCGGTGTCGTCGCTGTCCAAGCGCATCACCGAGCTCGAGGAAGGCCTGGGCCTATCCCTCTTCGACCGCAGTGGCCACAAGGCGGTGCTGACCGACGCCGGCCAGCGCCTGCTGCCGCAGGCGCGCGACCTGCTGGCCTCGGCCGAACAGATCCGGGCGTCGCTGGCGCAAAGCGCGGGCCTCAGCGGCCGTTGCCGCTTCGGCGTGGGCGAGTTGACCGCGCTGACCTGGTTGCCGCGGCTGATCAGGGGCGTGCGCGCCGCCTATCCGGACCTGGTGCTGGAACCCTATGTGGATATCGGCCAGGTGCTGGAGCAGCGCGTGGCCGACGGTGAATTGGACTTCGCCGTGATCGCCGGCCGTTCCTCGCGGCCCAATATCGCTTCCAGTTCCATAGGCCAGGCGGACTTCTCCTGGGCCGCCGCGCCTGCCGTGCTGGAGGGCGCCACGCGCATGACGCCCGCGCTGCTGGAACGCCTGCCGCTGGTCACGTTGCCGGCGGGGGCCGGCACCACGCGCATCATCGACGACTGGCTGGCGGGCCGCGAGGCCGGCGGAGAACGTCTCTGCTGCAACAACTGGGGGGCGGTGGTCGGCCTGCTCATAGAAGGCACCGGCGTGGGCCTCTTGCCCAGCCATTGGGCCAGCGCGCTGCAGGCCGAAGGCAGTCTGCGCGTGCTGGAAGGGGATAGGCCCCTGGCGGCCTTGCCCTACGCCTTCCAGCATCGCCGCGACGATACCCGGCCGCTGGTCGCCAAGCTGCGCGCCGAGGTCCAGGCCGCCGTGGATTTCGCGGCGCCTTGCCGCATTCCCTGAAAGCGCGTCCGCAAGGCGGCCGCCCGGCGGGCATTTAGGCTTACGACAGCCGCCGCTCTATACAATCGCCGCGCGCCTGGCGCAGAATCCAACAAGAACGTGCGCAGCGGGGGATGGACCCGGCGATGCAGCACGGCTCGGGTCTGTTCCCTCATGCCAGGCGGCGCGTCCGCGCGGGGAACCAGGCCGACCTGAACCGACGGAGATCTTTCATGCGTAAACTTTGCCTCGCCATGGCCATGGCGGGAATGCTGGCCAGCGGATTGGCGCAAGCCCAGTCCACCCTGCGTATCGGCCTGCAGGACGACCCCGATGTGCTGGACCCGGTGCGCGCGCGTACCTTCGTGGGCCGCATCGTCTTCGCTTCCCTGTGCGACAAGCTGGTCGAGATCACCCCGGACCTGAAGATCGTGCCGCAGCTGGCGCAATCCTGGACCATCAGCCCGGACCACAAGGTGCTGACCTTCAAACTGCGCACGGATGCCGTGTTCCATGACGGTACGCCGGTGGACGCCGCGGCCGTCAAGGCCAATCTGGACCGCGCCCGCACCTTGCCCGACAGCAACCGCAAGAGCGAACTGGCCACGGTCGCCAGCGTCGAGGCCCCGGACGCCAGCACCGTGGTGCTGAACCTGTCCGAACCCGACGCCTCGCTGCTGTCGCAACTGTCCGATCGTGCCGGGATGATGATGTCGCCCGCCAGCTTCGACAAGGACCCCGGCGGCAAGCCGGTATGCTCTGGGCCTTACCAGTTCAAGGAGCGCGTGCAGAACGACCGCATCGTGCTCGAGAAATTTCCCAAGTACTGGGATGCGGCCAACTATCACTTCGACCGCCTGGTCTACACCCCGATCCCCGACAACACCGTGCGCCTGAACAACCTGCGCGCGGGCGACCTGGACATCATCGAGCGCGTGGCGCCCAGCGATGCCAAGGCCGTGAAGGACGACAAGAACCTGACCCTGGCGCCGGTGACCGGCCTGGGCTTCCAGGCCATTTCGGTGAACCTGGCCAATGGCGCGCGCGCCAACAACCCGCTGGCCAAGGACAAGCGCGTGCGCCAGGCCTTGGATCTTGCGATCGACCGCGACGTGCTCAACCAGGTGATCGGCGAAGGCATGTTCCAGCCCGCCTATCAGCCGTTCCCGCCGGCCAGCTTCGCCTACAACACCGCCTTCGAGCACAAGGGCCGCGATCCCAAGAAAGCGCAGGCCCTGCTGAAGGAGGCGGGCTATGACCGCGTCAAATTCGAGATCACCTTCGGCAACAACACCACCATGCAGCAGGTGTTCGAGCTGGTGCAGGCCATGGGCGCCGAAGCGGGCTTCGACATCACCCTGCGTCCGGTGGAGTTCGCCTCCCTGCAATCCTCGCTTGCGCGCGGCGACTTCGAAGTAGGGCAGAGCGGCTGGTCGGGCCGGGTCGATCCCAGCGGCAACATCCATCAGTACCTGAGCTGCAAGGGCAACCTGAACGACGGCAAGTTCTGCGACGCCGGCGTCGACAAGCTGCTCAACGACGCTCGCGCCGAATCCGACACCGCCAAGCGCCGCGCCATGTATGACCAGGTGCTGGCGACCATGCAGGACCAGCGTCCCATCGTCTACCTGTTCTACCTGCCGTGGACCTTTGGCGTGCAGAAGAAGTTGGAAGGCTTCGTGCCTTACCCCGACGGCCTGATCCGTCTGAAGGGCGTCACTTTGGCCAAGAAGTAAGCTCCCCCCTACCCGCTGGCGCGGGTCCCCCAGGGGGCGGCGCTGGCGGACCGGCGGAGCCGGATCCGCGGCGCCCCGGCTGGCGGCGTCCGCGGGCCTCTCCAGCGTGCCTATTCTTTTGATCGCCAGGCGCCCGCCGTACAGGAATTGTTCCGCGTTTCAGCGGCAGCCCTATAGGAATCATCATGTTTACGACTCGCCCGGAAATCCTTGGCACCTTCGGTGTCGTGACCTCCACCCATTGGCTGGCCAGCGCGGCCGGCATGTCGCTGTTGGAGCGCGGCGGCAACGCTTTCGACGCCTGCGTCGCCTCGGCCTTCGTGCTGCAAGTGGTCGAACCCCATCTGGTCGGCCCCGCCGGCGAAGTGCCCGCGGTGTTCTACTCCGCGCGCACCGGCCGCGTCGAGGTGCTGTGCGGCCAGGGCACCACGCCCGCGGCCGCCACGCTCGAACGCTACCGCGCCGAAGGCCTCAAGCTCATCCCCGGCAACGGCTTGCTGGCTACCGTCATCCCGGGCGCCTTCGACGCCTGGATGCTGCTGCTGCGCGACCACGGCAGCATGCGCGTGCGCGACGTGCTGGAGCACGCCATCTATTACGCGGAGCACGGCCACGCGTTGATGCCGCGCATCTCCAACACCATCGCCGGCCTCAAGGATTTCTTCCAGACGCATTGGCCGACCACCGCCGAACTCTATGTGCCAGGCGGCAAGGTACCCGAGGCCCGCAAGCTGTTCCGCAATCCGGCGCTGGCTCGCACCTGGACCCGCGTGGTGCAGCAGGCCGAAAGCGCCGGCGCGGATCGCGAGCGCCAGATCGAGGCGGCGCGCGACGCCTTCTACCGTGGCTTCATTGCGGAGGAAATCGACAAGTTTGCGCGCAACACCGATGTCATGGACGAGAGCGGTTCCACCCACCGGGGTGTTATCACCGCCGACGACCTGGCGGGCTGGTCGGCTAGTTATGACAAGCCGGTCACCTACGACTACCACGGCTACACAGTGGCCAAGGCCGGTTCCTGGAGCCAGGGTCCTGTCTTCCTGCAGACCCTTGCCCTGCTCAAGGACATGGACCTGGCCGGCGTCAGCCCGACCAGCGCCGAATTCGTGCACCGCGTGACCGAGGCCATGAAGCTGGCCTTTGCCGACCGCGAGGCCTATTACGGCGATCCGGCTTTCGTCGACGTGCCACTGGAACACCTGCTGTCCGACGGCTACAACGCCGAGCGCCGCGCGCTGATCGGCGAGTCGGCCTCGCAGGAGCTGCTGCCCGGCCAGGTGCCCGGTTTCGAGGCGCAGGTGAAGCGCGTCATGGACACGCTGGAACGCCTGTCCAAGGTCTCCGCGCCCGGCAGCGCCACCAACGAGCCCACGCTGGCCGACATGCGCGCCTCCGCCAAGCGCGGCGATACCACCCACGTGGACGTTATCGACCGTTGGGGCAACATGATCTCGGCCACGCCTTCGGGCGGCTGGTTCCAGTCCTCGCCAGTGATCCCGGAACTGGGCTTCGGGCTCAACACGCGCGCGCAGATGTTCTGGCTGGAGGAAGGACTGCCCGGCACGCTGGCGCCCGGCAAGCGTCCGCGCACCACGCTGACGCCTTCGCTGGCGCTGCGCGACGGCAAGCCCTATCTGGCCTTCGGCACCCCCGGCGGAGACCAGCAGGAGCAATGGCAATTGCTGTTCTTCCTGCGCCACGTGCATCACGGCCTGAACCTGCAGGAAGCGATCGACCTGCCCATGTCCCACACCATGCACTTCCCTACGTCCTTCTATCCGCGGGACCGCAAGCCGGGACATCTGGCGGTGGAGGCGAGCTTCGGCGCCGAGGTCATCGCGGCGCTGCGCCAGCGCGGGCACCAGATTGAGGAAGTGCCCGAGTGGTCGGTGGGCAGGTTGACCGCGGCTTCGCGCGATGCCGACGGCCTGCTGCATGCAGCGGCCACGCCGCGGCTGATGCAGGCCTACGCCATCGGCCGTTGAACGGCAGCGGCGCGCGCGCCTGGCGCCGCCCGCCGCCAGCCTTGTTGCGGCGTTTTGCCGGCATGGGGTATGTTTGTCGCATGACGCCTCCCCAGCAGAACCCGGCAGCCGCCGCTCATTCCCTGACGGGACAAGAACCCCTTTTCATCGTCCTCAACACCGGATCGGGACGCGGCGACGCGCAGATCCTGCAGGACACGATCCGCCGCATACTCGACGAGACCGGGCGCCGCTACGAACTGATGCCCGTGCAGGATCCGTCGCACCTGACCAATACGGCCGAGGCCGCGGTCAGGCGTGCACAGGAGCAGCAAGGCGTGGTCATCGCGGCGGGCGGCGACGGCACGCTCAACGCGGTCGCAGGCGTCGTGCTGGGCAAAGGGGTGCCGTTCGGCATCCTGCCCCAGGGCACATTCAACTACTTTGGACGCAGCTACGGCATCTCGCAGGACACGGAAGTGGCCTTGCGCGGTTTCCTGCAAGGCCAGCCCAGGCCGGTGCAGGTCGGCATGCTCAACGGCCGGCTGTTCCTGGTCAACGCCAGCCTGGGCCTGTATCCGCAACTGCTCGAGGACCGCGAAGCCTACAAACAGAAGTACGGCCGCAGCCGCTGGGTGGCGCTGTGGTCGGGCCTGGTCACGCTGCTGCGCGCGCCGCGCCAGCTGAGCCTGCTGCTGGATCATGGCGGACAGGCCCGTAACCTGCGCTCGCCCACGCTGGTGGTGGGCAACAACAAGCTCCAGCTGGAGCACATCGGCATCGAGTCCGCGGAACTGGACCAGAACCGCCTGATCGCCATGGCGGCGCGGCCCGTCGGCACCCTGGCGCTCTACGGCCTGCTGCTGCGCGGCCTGTTCAGCCGGCTGGGGGAAGCCGAGCATGTGGTCAGCTTCGCCTTCGACCGCCTGACGGTGGTCGTGCGCGGACGCCGGCGCGTCAAGGTGGCGATGGACGGCGAAATTTCCTGGATGGATACGCCGCTGGAATTCAAAGTGGCCGACGAACGGCTGCCGCTGGTGGTGCCGGCGGACTCGCAATACCTGGACCGTTCATGACCCGTATCCTGCATTTTTCCGACACCCATTTCGGCACGGAACGCAAACCCGTGGTCGAAGCCGCGCTGGACCTGGCGTGCACCCTCGCGCCCGACCTGGTGGTGCTCAGCGGCGACATCACGCAACGCGCGCGGCGCGGCCAGTTCGCTGCCGCCCGCAAGTTCATCGAACGCCTGTCGCTGCCGGTGCTGACCGTGCCGGGCAATCACGACATTCCGCTGTTCAACGTGTTTGCGCGCGCGCTGAATCCCTACGGCAACTACAAGCGGGCCTTGGGCCCCGTGCTGGAACCCGTGTTCGAGAACGCCGGCCTGCTTGCCATCGGCGTCAACACGACGCGCCCGCGCCGCCGCAAGGACGGCGAGATATCCGGCTCGCAGATCGCCCGGGTCGCCGAGCGGCTGCGCCAGGCCAAGCCGGGGCAGCTGCGCATCGTGGTCGCGCACCACCCCGTGCGCGCCAAGGTGGAGTCGGATCTCTCCAACCTCCTGATCGGGCGCGAGCGCGCGCTTGAAGCCTGGGCGCAGGCGGGCGTCGACCTGGTCCTGGGCGGGCATATCCACCTGCCTTATGTGCTGCCGCTGGATCCCGCGTCAGCTTCCGGCGGCTGGGTCGTGCAGGCCGGAACCACCTGTTCGCGCCGTGTGCGCGGCAATGTGCCCAATTCGGTCAATGTCATCACTAGCGACGGGCGGGGCGATTGCCAGATCGAACGTTGGGACTACGCCGCCGGGGCGCATGCGTTCGCACCGGTAGACAAGACCCTGGTCGCGTTGTATTGAAGGGAAGCGGAAATTTCATCGTGACGGGCGCCTATTCATGACGGATGCGTATGCGGCGTGGGCCGCGGCCCATGCCTTGCAGCTATTCATCGTATTGCCATTGCTGGCCGGCGGCGCGGCGCTCCTGTTTGCGCGCTGCGGTCTGAGCTTGCGTGGCCGCCGTCGCGCCGTTTTCTTTACGACGGGCGCCTGCGCCGCGCTGGCGGTCTTCCTGGTCCTGGCTTTCGCGATAGAAAGCGAGGGGGCGGTGGTGGCCTTTGACAGGGCCCTGGCCAGTTCCCTGAGCATGTCCATGTCCACGCCGCTGCTGTGGCTGCTGTCCTGGTTCACCTATCTGGGCGACCGGAAATTCCTGACCGGGATCAGCGTGCTGATGACGCTGTTCCTGCTGTGGCGCGGGGATTGGCGGCTGGCGCTGGTCTGCGCCGTTGCCACCGGTGTGGGTGGCGCGCTCAACTGGCTGCTCAAGCATGCCTTCCAACGGGTGCGGCCGGAGCACGATCATGGCTACGCCAGCGTGGCGGGGTGGAGCTTTCCCAGCGGCCATTCCTCGGCCGCGATGGCCGTCTACGGCATGGCCTGCTATCTGTTGTGGCGTCTGGCGCCGCCTGCCTGGCGCCTGCCCGGCATCGCGCTGCTGGCGGCGTTGATCATGGCGATCGGACTCAGCCGCATCCTGCTGCAGGTCCATTTCGCCAGCGACGTGCTGGCGGGCTTCGCGGTCAGCCTGGCCTGGCTGGCGCTGTGCGTGGCGGCGGCGCAGCGCCTGCGGCCGTCATCCGCCCAGGGCCAGGGCATTCAGTAGGCGCGCCTCCGCGCCTGGGGCGTCCGCCGTCGCGCGCAGGGGCGCGCAGGTGTAGCGGCCGCCCGCCGCGACGATGGCCTGATCCAGGCTGTGCGCACGCTCGGCGCACGGCGGTTCCAGGTCCACGATCAGCTTGCCCGCTACTGGCGCCGTTACGTTGCCGTCGCTGAAGCGCTCCAGCGTGCGGTCGATCTCGCGCTCGCGCGGCAGGGCCAGCACGATGGTGTCGGATTCCTCCAGGGCCTCGCGCGCCGAGGTCGCCAGCGTGGCGCTGCCGCGGAAGTCCTCGCAACGCCCGGGCTCGATGTCGTAGAGGGTCAGCGCGATGTCCGGGTCGGCCGCCAGGAGGCGCTGCGCGGCCAGCGTGCCGGTCTTGCCCATGCCGACGATGCTGACGCGCATGCTCATGGCTTGGGCACGGACCACGTGCTCACGATATGGGCGAGAGGCTCGTCCGAGCCTTCGCCGGTCAGGATGACTTCGCCGGCCGACAGCCGGCCGACTTTCAGCAGCCGGGCGTCCGCATAGATGGCGCCCGCCGGGCTCTTGCGCAGGAAATTGATCGTCAGGCTGGCCGTCACCGCGTGCGCCTGACCGGTGGCGCCCACCACCGCGGCGTACATGGTCAGGTCGGCCAGGCCCATCAGCATCGGCCCGGCAACGATGCCGCCCAGCCGCTGGTGGGCGTCGCGCGCCGGCAGCACCGCGCGCGCCGTGCCGCGGCCGATGCGCAGCACGTCTATGCCCAGCAGCAGCGAAAAGGGGTGCTGGTCGGCCAGCAGGATGTGGAAGTCGGCCAGGCTGATCAGCGGGGCGTCGGCCGGGGTGTCCAGGTCGGTTGCGGTCATCGTTGCTCCAGGGCGAGGCAGTAGTTGTCCAGCAGCGCTTGCGCGCGCTGGCCCAGGGATTTCAGGCGGCGGGTGTGCAGCAGCAGCAACAGTCCCATCAGATAAGTGAAGAGATTCATCTGTTCGACCGCGACCACGGCAGGCTCCCAGGATTTGGTCCGGGCCAGCGCGACGCCCAGCAGATCTATGCATTGGCGTAGGCGGGTGTTCAGCCGTTCGTCCATTTCCCGGCCCAGCCCGCGCGGCCCCAATCCCTGGAACAGGTACATGCCCAGGGAAAAATCGGTCCGCCGTTCGGCGTAGTAGCCGAAGAAGGCGTGGATGGCATCGCGCGCGGCGGCGGGGCCGGGGCCGGAGGAGGCCGCCTCGGCCAAGTGCGCGTGCAGGCGTTCCAGCGATTCCTCCAGCAGCGCGCCATAAATGGTTTCCTTGCCGGCGAACCAGGGATAGATAGCCCCGGTGGTGCAGCCAGCCTCCTTGGCGATCGCACGGATCGTGGTCTTCTCCAGGCCGTCGCGTTCGAACACACGCTGCGCGGCGTCGAGAACCAATTGGCGGCGCAGCGCATTCAGTCGCTCGGAACGGTCGGCGCGGGAGGAGGGCGTAGGCATAGGGTCGGCGAAGGAATCGACGATCTGATCATATCGACGATTTTTCTAAATAACAATGTTATTGATAGTGGACGATGGAGCGCGTTTCTGCTGCATGGATCGTTATGGGGAATGCGGAGTTCCGGCGCCGTGTCCAAGGCCGGTGCCCGGCCCAAACGGCGCCGGAAAGAGGCATGTATTGGGTGACGGAGATGGTATCCGGGGTGCCCCAATAATTAGGGGCAGGGCTGAAAGTCGCATGAATAGGTGCTCGGCTTTAAAACCGAGGGTAAGCCCTAGTGCGACCGGCCAGGCTGCGCTGAGTTGTTGCAATATCCCAACAAGGCTGTCGTAAACCTGCACTTTTCTGGCGCCGACCATAGCCAGCCCCCCTGATTTTTGATGCAATAGCGTCAACTTCCCTTCGCGGAGTTAGGGGGGCGGCAGGCTGGTTTGCTGGATTGCTGCTCTTGTCACTCAAATCAACGGAGATTTCTTAAATGAAAAAGACTCTGCTCGCTGCCGCCCTGCTCGCCGGTTTTGCCGGTGTCGCCCAGGCAGAAACGTCTGTCACCCTGTACGGTATCATCGACACGGGTATCGGCTACAACAAGATCAGCGGTGGTCCCGATGCCATGAACGGCAGCCGTTTCGGCATGATCAACGGCGTCCAGAACGGTTCGCGCTGGGGTCTGCGTGGTTCGGAAGACCTGGGTGACGGCCTGCGCGCTGTTTTCCAACTGGAATCGGGCTTTGATTCGGGTAACGGCAAGTCGGCCCAAGGTGGCCGCCTGTTCGGTCGTCAAGCCACCATCGGTCTGGCCAGCGACAGCTGGGGCCAACTGGACTTCGGTCGTCAAACCAACATCGCGTCGAAGTACTTCGGCTCGATCGATCCGTTCGGCGCTGGCTTCGGTCAAGCCAACATCGGCGTTTCGATGAGCGCTGCCAACACGCAACGCTACGACAACATGGTCATGTATCAGACCCCGTCGTTCAGCGGCTTCCAGTTCGGCATCGGCTACTCGTTCAACGCCGACGACAACAACGCGGATCAAACCGGCTGGCGCACGGCTGACAACACCCGCGCCATCACGACCGGTCTGCGTTACGTGAACGGCCCCCTGAACGTGGCCCTGACGTACGACCAGCTGAACGCTTCGAACAAGTCGGTGTTTGCTGACCAAGACGCGACCCCGCGTATGTACGCCATCGGCGGTTCGTACGACTTCGAAGTCGTGAAGCTGGCCTTGGCCTACGCTCGCACGACCGACGGCTGGTTCGCTGGCCAAGGCGTGAACACCGGTTCGGGCTCCCTGAGCATCGGCACCAACATCTTTGCTGACGGCTTCAAGGCCAACTCGTACATGGTCGGCCTGTCCGCCCCGATCGGCGGCGCAAGCAAGCTGTTCGGTTCGTGGCAAATGGTTGACCCCAGCAACGACCGTATCAACGGTGCTGAGACGATGAACGTCTTCTCGCTGGGCTACACCTACGACCTGTCCAAGCGCACCAACCTGTACGCTTACGGTTCGTACGCCAAGAACTACGCCTTCATGGAAGACGTCAAGTCGACCGCCGTCGGCGTCGGTATCCGTCACCGCTTCTAATCCAAAGCAGGGCGCAAGTCCTGCCTGGATTTAAAGTGCGCGAACGGGCTTCGGCCCGTTCGTATGAAACCACCCTTCGGGGTGGTTTTTTTCGTTTATGCGCCTGTGTTTTTGCGTGTGTTTGTGCGTGCATCGGCAGGCTGCTGTATGCTTGCGCACCGGTGCTGAAAACAGCCATTGTTCCATTTGAGGAATGCTGTCTTTCACCTGCTGTTCGAGCTACAGAGTTCAGCCAGAAGTAACCGCGCGAATGCTACAATCCTAAGGTTTGCGCATTTGACGGACGCCTGAATGAACCTGCAACAGTATTTTCCCGTCCTGCTGTTTATCGTAGTGGCCACCCTTATCGGGTTCGCGCTTCTAACGGCCGGCTCCCTCCTTGGTCCGCGGCGTCCCTACGCCGAGAAGCTCTCGCCGTACGAATGCGGTTTTGAGGCCTTCGAAGACGCCCGCATGAAGTTTGACGTGCGCTACTACCTCGTGGCGATCCTGTTCATTCTTTTCGACCTGGAAATCGCGTTCCTGTTCCCGTGGGCCATTGCCCAGGGCACGGTCGGCCTCGTCGGTTTCTGGACGGTCATGGTATTCCTGGCCGTGCTGACGGTCGGCTTCATCTACGAATGGAAAAAGGGCGCGCTGGACTGGGAATAACCCGCCGGGTTTTTCCACAGCACGCTATCAGAGACGAATATGGCTATAGACGGCATTCTCAAGCAAGGGTTCATCACAACCAGCGCGGACAAGTTCCTTAATTGGGCGAAGACCGGCTCCATGTGGCCCATGACCTTCGGTCTGGCCTGTTGCGCGGTTGAAATGATGCACGCGGGCGCGGCCCGCTACGACCTGGACCAATTCGGCATCATCTTCCGGCCCAGCCCGCGCCAGTCCGATCTGATGATCGTGGCCGGCACGCTGTGCAACAAGATGGCGCCGGCGCTGCGCAAGGTCTATGACCAGATGCCCGAGCCGCGTTGGGTGGTTTCCATGGGCTCCTGTGCCAACGGCGGCGGTTACTACCACTACTCGTATTCGGTGGTCCGCGGCTGCGATCGCATCGTACCGGTAGACGTCTACGTGCCAGGCTGCCCGCCCACGGCCGAGGCGCTGGTCTACGGCTTGCTGCAAATGCAGAACAAGATCCGTCTGACCAACACGATTGCGCGCTGAGCTTCGCCGCGCCAGGCAGCAGTCCGCTGCAGCCGGCCCCTCGAAACCAGCGTATCGGTTCACCTAAGCGTACAAGATGATGACCAGGCTCGAAACCCTGAAAAACAATTTGCAGACCACCCTCGGCGCGGATATCGCCCTGACCGAGGCGTTGGGCGAGCTGACGCTCGAAGTGCCCGCGCAGCAGTGGTTCTCCGTCTGCAACAAGCTGCGCACCGAAGCCGGCCTGCGCTTCGAAACCTGTATCGACCTGTGCGGCGTCGACTACCTGACCTGGGGCAACGGCACGCGCCAGATGCCCGAGGAAACCGCCGCCAAGATCCACCGCGCGCGCTTCGCCGTGGTGGTGCACCTGGTCTCGATCGAGCACAACTGGCGCCTGCGCGTGCGCACCTGGGCCGAGGATGACGAGTTCCCGATGGTCGCGTCGTTGATGGAATGCTGGCCGACCGTGGGCTGGTTCGAGCGCGAAGCCTTCGACCTGTATGGCATCGTCTTCGAAGGCCATCCGGACCTGCGCCGCATCCTCACTGATTACGGCTTCATCGGCCATCCCTTCCGCAAGGACTTCCCGCTGTCCGGCACCGTCGAAATGCGTTACGACCCGGAACAACGGCGCGTCATTTACCAGCCGGTCACGATCGATCCGCGCGAGATCACGCCGCGCGTGGTCCGCGAAGACTCCTACGGCTTGGGGCGTTAAATCATGGCAGAAATCAAGAACTACACGCTCAACTTCGGCCCCCAGCACCCGGCCGCGCACGGTGTGCTGCGCCTGGTGCTCGAGCTCGACGGCGAAGTGATCCAGCGCGCCGACCCGCACATCGGCCTGCTGCACCGCGCCACCGAAAAACTGGCCGAACACAAGACCTACATCCAGGCGCTGCCCTACATGGACCGCCTGGACTACGTGTCCATGATGTGCAACGAGCACGCCTACGTCATGGCCATCGAAAAGCTGCTGGGCGTGGAAGCCCCGCTGCGCGCGCAGTACATCCGCGTGATGTTCGACGAGATCACCCGTCTGCTGAACCACCTGATGTCGCTGGGTTCGCACGCGCTGGACGTGGGCGCCATGGCGGTGTTCCTGTATGCCTTCCGTGAACGCGAAGACCTGATGGACTGCTACGAAGCAGTCTCGGGCGCGCGCATGCACGCGGCCTACTACCGTCCGGGCGGCGTCTACCGCGACCTGCCGGATTCGATGCCGCAATACGGCGACACCAGCAAGTACCGCGGCGACAAGGAAATGCGCGTCATGAACGACGCGCGTTCGGGTTCGCTGCTGGATTTCATCGAAGACTTCACCAACCGCTTCCCGGGTTGCGTCGACGAGTACGAAACGCTGCTGACCGACAACCGCATCTGGAAGCAGCGTCTGGTCGGCATCGGCGTGGTCGACCCGGAACGCGCCAAGGCGCTGGGCTTCACCGGCCCGATGCTGCGCGGTTCGGGCGTGGCCTGGGACCTGCGCAAGATGCAGCCCTACGAAGTCTACGATCTGCTCGATTTCGACATCCCCGTGGGTGTCAACGGCGACTGCTATGACCGCTATCTGGTCCGTATCGCCGAAATGCGTGAAAGCAACCGCATCATCCGCCAGTGCGTGGAGTGGCTGCGCAACAACCCGGGCCCGGTCATGATCGAGAACCACAAGATCGCCCCGCCCAAGCGCACCGCCATGAAGACCAACATGGAAGAGCTGATCCATCACTTCAAGCTCTTCACTGAAGGTTTCCACGTGCCTCCCGGTGAAGCGTACGCCTCGGTGGAACACCCCAAGGGCGAATTCGGCATCTACGCGGTGTCGGACGGCGCCAACAAGCCTTACCGCCTGAAGATTCGGGCCCCCGGCTTTGTCCACCTGCAAGCGCTGGATGAAATGTCGCGCGGTCACATGATCGCCGACGCCGTCACCATCATTGGCACGCAGGACATCGTTTTCGGCGAAATCGATCGCTGATCCGCCCAGACAGTCACGAGCACGCCCGCATAACCCGGATTCAAACTATGCTGCTTTCCGAACAGGCCTACCAGAAAATCGACCGAGAACTCGCGAAGTTCCCGGCCGACCAGCGGCAGTCCGCCATCATGGCCTCGCTTGCCATCGCGCAAGAAGAGAAGGGCTGGTTGGCTACCGAAATCATTGAAGATGTGGCCAACTACATTGGCGTTCCGCCCATCGCGGTCCAGGAAGTCGCCACCTTCTACAACATGTTCGACGTCAAGCCCGTCGGCAAGAACAAGATCGCTGTCTGCACCAACTTGCCCTGTGCCTTGCGCGACGGCGAACGCGCCGGCGACTACCTCAAGCGCAAGCTGGGCGTCGATTACCGCGGCACCACTCCCGACGGCCAGTTCACGCTGGTGGAAGGCGAGTGCATGGGCGCCTGCGGCGACTCGCCCGTGCTGATCGTGAACAACAAGCATATGTGCGTGCGCATGACCGAAGAGAAGCTGGACGCGCTGGTCGCGGCCCTCAAGGTGCAAGGAGAGTCGGCATGAACGCGCCCGACCTGTACAAGCAGTTCGCGCAGGGGCTGGACCCCAATCCGCTGAACGACGTTTCCAATTCGATGTGCCTGCACGGCCGGCACATCCAGCCGCAGATCATGGCGGACGTCGACGGCGCCAACTGGCGCCTGGCCGACTACGTCAAGCGCGGCGGCTATGAAGCCCTGAAGAAGATCCTGACCACCGGCATGAAGCCGGAAGACGTGATCGCCGAGGTCAAGGCCTCGGGTCTGCGCGGCCGCGGCGGCGCGGGCTTCCCGACCGGCCTGAAGTGGAGCTTCATGCCGCGCGCCTTCCCCGGCCAGAAGTACCTGGTCTGCAACTCCGACGAAGGCGAGCCCGGCACGTTCAAGGACCGCGACATCCTGCGCTTCAATCCGCACATCGTGATTGAAGGCATGGCGATCGCGGCCTACGCCATGGGCATCAGCGTTGGCTACAACTATATCCACGGCGAAATCTTCGAAGTCTACGAGCGCTTCGAGGAAGCGCTGGAAGAGGCGCGCGCCGCCGGCTTCCTGGGCGACAAGATCCTGGGTTCGGATTACAGCTTCCAGCTGCACGCGTTCCATGGCTATGGCGCCTACATCTGCGGCGAGGAAACCGCGCTGCTGGAATCGCTGGAAGGCAAGAAGGGCCAACCGCGCTTCAAGCCGCCGTTCCCGGCCAGCTTCGGCCTGTACGGCAAGCCCACCACCATCAACAACACCGAAACCTTCGCGGCGGTGCCCTGGATCATCCGCAACAGCGGCCAGGCCTACCTCGAAGTCGGCAAGCCGAACAACGGCGGCACCAAGCTATTCTCGATCACCGGCGACGTCGAGCGTCCCGGCAATTACGAGATCCCGCTGGGCACCCCGTTCTCGACCCTGCTGGAGCTGGCGGGCGGCATGCGCGGCGGCAAGAAACTGAAGGCCGTGATCCCTGGCGGATCTAGCGCCCCGGTGCTGCCGGCCGACGTCATCATGGAATGCACGATGGACTATGACTCCATCGCCAAGGCCGGCTCGATGCTGGGCTCGGGCGCCGTGATCGTCATGGACGAAACGCGCTGCATGGTGAAGTCGCTGTTGCGCCTGTCGTACTTCTATTTCGAGGAAAGCTGCGGCCAGTGCACGCCGTGCCGCGAAGGCACCGGCTGGCTCTACCGCATGGTGCATCGCATCGAAAACGGTCACGGCCGTCCGGAAGATCTGGACTTGCTGGACAACGTGGCGGGCAACATCATGGGCCGCACCATCTGCGCCCTGGGTGACGCCGCCGCCATGCCCGTCCGTGGCTTTCTCAAGCATTTTCGCGACGAATTCGCGCACCACATCGAGCATAAGTCTTGTGTGGTCCCGCAATATCTGTAGGTCTCAGGAACAGCAATGGTTGAACTAACCGTCGACGGCAACAAGGTCGAAGTGCCCGAAGGCAGCATGGTCATGCATGCCGCCCAGAAAGTCGGGCTTTACGTGCCGCATTTCTGCTACCACAAGAAACTGTCCATCGCGGCCAACTGCCGCATGTGCCTGGTTGAAGTGGAAAAAGCGCCCAAGGCGCTGCCCGCCTGCGCCACGCCCGTGACCAACGGCATGGTCGTCCACACCTGCTCCGAGAAGGCTCGCGCCGCTCAGAAGTCGGTGATGGAATTCTTGCTCATCAATCACCCGCTCGACTGCCCGATCTGCGATCAGGGCGGCGAATGCCAGCTGCAGGACCTGGCCGTGGGCTACGGCGGCTCTTCCTCGCGTTACCAGGAAGAAAAGCGCGTGGTCTTCCACAAGGACCTGGGTCCGCTGGTTTCCGCCGAGGAAATGAGCCGCTGCATCCACTGCACCCGCTGTGTGCGCTTCGGCCAGGAAATCGCCGGCGTCATGGAACTGGGCATGCTGGGCCGTGGCGAACACTCCGAGATCACGACCTTCGTCGGCCGCTCGATCGAGTCCGAACTGTCGGGCAACATGATCGACATCTGTCCGGTGGGCGCGCTGACCTCCAAGCCCTTCCGTTACAGCGCGCGCACCTGGGAACTGGCTCGCCGCCGTTCGGTCAGCCCGCACGACAGCCTGGGCGCCAACCTGGTGGTCCAGGTCAAGGGCGACCGCGTCATGCGCGTGGTTCCCTTCGAAGACGAAGCCGTCAACGAATGCTGGATCAGCGACCGCGACCGTTTCTCGTACGAAGGTCTGAACAGCGAAGACCGCCTGTCGGCCCCGATGATCAAGGGCACCGACGGCAAGTGGCAGGAAGCTTCCTGGAGCGACGCGCTTGCCGCCGTGGCCCAGGGTCTGTCCCGCGTGCGCGACAGCTTCGGCGCCGGCCAGATCGGCGCCCTGGCGTCCGAATACGCCACCACCGAGGAATACGCGCTGCTGGGCCGCCTGGTCCGTTCGCTGGGTTCCGAGAACATCGACTTCCGCCTGCGCCAGACGGATGCGGCCTTTGACGCCGCCCTGACCGGCGCGCCGTGGCTGGGCATGCCGATCGCCGAACTCGACAACCTGGACCGCGTCCTGGTGGTCGGTTCGTTCCTGCGCAAGGATCATCCGCTGATGGCGCAGCGTCTGCGTCAGGCCGCCAAGCGCGGCACCCAGATCCTGATGGTCGACAGCGCCGCTGACGATCCCCTGATGCCCATCGCTGCCCGCATTACCGTGGCGCCGTCCGAGCTGGCGCGCGCGCTGGCCGAAGTGGCTGTCGCCTTGGCCCAGGCCAAGGAACAGGCCGTGCCGGCCGAGTTCGCCTCGGTTACGCCTGGCGAAAACGCCAAGCTCATCGCCGCCAGCCTGGCTTCCGGCGCCAACACCGCCGTGCTGATGGGCAACCTGGCCGTGGCCAGCGCCCAGGCTTCGACTCTGGCCGCCAACGGCCGCGCCGTGGCACAACTGGCCGGCGGCAAGTTCGGCTTCCTGACCTCCGGCGGCAATACCGTCGGCGGTTACCTGGCTGGCGCCATTCCGGGCAAGGGCGGCAAGAATGCCGCCGCCATGCTGGCCGAGCCACTGAAGGCCTACGTGGTCCTGCACGCCGAACCGCTGCTGGACGCCGACAACGGCCAGCAAGCCATCGCCGCGCTGCGCGGCGCGCAGTTCGCGGTGGCCTTGACGCCTTACCGTTCGGCAGCCGCTGAATGGGCCGACGTCATGCTGCCGGTGTCGCCGTTCACTGAAACCTCGGGCACCTACGTCAACGCGCAAGGCCTGGCCCAGAGCTTCAAGGGTACGGTCACGCCGTTCGGCCAGACCCGTCCGGGCTGGAAGGTCCTGCGCGTGCTGGGCAACGTCCTGCACCTGGCCGGCTTCGACGACGAAACTTCCGAGTCCGTGCGCGACGCCGCGCTGGCGGGCGGCATCGAAGGCCGCCTGTCCAACGAGATCAAGGCCCCGCTGGGCCTGGGCCAGGCCGCCACCGGCCTGGAACGCGTCGCCGACGTGCCGATCTACCGCACCGACGCCATGGTCCGCCGTTCGGAGCCGCTGCAAGCGGCCCCGGCCTCGAAGAAGCCGGCTGCCGCCATGAACGGCCGCACGCTCACCAGCCTGGGCCTGACGGCCGGGGTCAAGGTGCGCGTTTCGGGCGCGCAGGGCGCCGTCGAACTCGAAACCGTGCAGGACGATGCCGTGGCCGACCGTGCCGTGCGCATCTCCGCAGCCTTTGAAAACACCGCAGCCCTGGGTGGCGCATTCGGTCAAATCAGCGTGGAGCGTGCCTGATGGAATGGCTTAATGTTCTTGAGAGCCAGGGTACGGCATTGCTGGGCCCGACGGTCTGGCTGGTCCTCTGGACCCTCATCAAGATTGTGGTCATCGCCGTGCCCATCATTCTGTGCGTGGCTTACCTGACCTACTGGGAACGCAAGATGATCGGCGCCATGCACGTGCGCATGGGTCCGAACCGCGTCGGCTTCAAGGGGCTGCTGCAGCCGTTCGCCGACGTGTTCAAGCTGCTGACCAAGGAAGTGGTGGTTCCGTCGCAGGCCAACAAGGTGCTGTTCATCGTGGCCCCCGTGGTCACGCTGATGCCCGCCCTGGCCGCCTGGGCGGTGGTGCCGTTCGGCCCCGACGTGGTCCTGGCCAACGTCAACGCCGGTCTGCTGTACATCATGGCCATCACGTCCATCGGCGTGTACGGCGTGATCGTGGCGGGTTGGGCGTCCAACTCCAAGTACGCCTTCCTGGGCGCGCTGCGCGCTTCGGCGCAGATGTTGTCGTATGAACTGGCCATCGGCTTCGTGCTGGTGACGGTGCTGCTGGTGTCGGGCAGCCTGAACATGTCCGAGATCGTGCATGTGCAGAACCGCGGCTGGTTTGCCGACAAGGGCCTGACGTTCATGTCGTGGAACTGGCTGCCGCTGTTGCCGCTGTTCGTGATCTACGTGATCTCGGCCGTGGCGGAAACCAACCGCCACCCGTTCGACGTGGTCGAAGGCGAATCCGAAATCGTGGCCGGCCACATGGTCGAATACTCGGGCATGGCGTTCGCGCTGTTCTTCCTGGGCGAATACGCCAACATGATCCTGCTGTCCTGCATGGCCTCGATCATGTTCCTGGGCGGCTGGGCTTCGCCGATCGACATCGCGCCGCTGACCTGGATTCCGGGTTGGCTCTGGCTGGGTCTCAAGACGTTTTTCGTGGTCTCGTTGTTCGTGTGGTTCCGTGCGTCGTTCCCGCGCTACCGCTATGACCAGATCATGCGCTTGGGTTGGAAAATCTTCATCCCGCTGACCGGCGTTTGGCTGGTCGTGGTGGCGATCTGGATGCAGACGCCCTGGAACATTTGGCGCTAAGCCGCCAGGCAGAGGCAGGATATGGAAGCGATCAAGGATTTCTTCGGCAGCCTGATGCTGACCGAGTTGCTCAAGGGCATGCGCCTGACGGGCAAGTATTTCTTCAAGCGCAAGGTCACCTTGCGCTACCCCCAGGAAAAGACGCCTGCGTCGCCGCGTTTCCGCGGCCTGCACGCGCTGCGCCGCTACCCCAACGGGGAAGAGCGCTGCATCGCGTGCAAGCTGTGTGAAGCCGTGTGCCCCGCGCTGGCGATCACGATCGAGTCGGACCAGCGCGATGACGGCACCCGCCGCACCACGCGCTACGACATCGACCTGACCAAGTGCATTTTCTGCGGCTTCTGTGAGGAAAGCTGCCCCGTGGACTCCATCGTGGAAACGCATATCCACGAATACCACGGCGAAAAGCGCGGCGACCTGTATTTCACCAAAGACATGCTGCTCGCCGTGGGCGACCGCTATGAAGCCGATATCGCCCGCCGCCGGGCCGAAGACGCTCCCTACCGTTGAAGCCCAGGACCTGATCCATGACTTTTACTACTGTCCTGTTCTACATACTGGCCGCCGTGCTGGTGATCGCGGCGTTCCGCGTGATCACCGCGCGCAGCCCGGTCACCGCCGTCCTGCACCTGATCCTGGCGTTCTCCAACGCGGCCATGCTGTGGATGCTGCTGGGCGCCGAGTTCCTCGCGCTGCTGCTGGTGCTGGTGTACGTGGGCGCCGTGATGGTGCTCTTCCTCTTCGTCGTGATGATGCTGGACATCCGCATGGATGCCCTGCGCCAAGGCATGAAGACCTACCTGCCGCTGGGCCTGATCATCGGCCTGGTGATGGTGCTGGAAATGGCCTTCGTGCTGGGTTCGACCTGGTACGGCGCGGGCCCGCAAGCCCCGGTTGCCGGCGACTACAACAACGCCCGCGCGCTGGGCGAAGCCATGTACACGCAGTACGTCTACGCCATTGAAGTGGGCGCCGCGCTGCTGCTGGTGGGCATGGTCGCCGCCATCGCGCTGACCCTGCGCCGCCGCCGCGACGTGAAGTACAACGACCCGGTGGCCGCCGTCCGCGTGCGTGCGAAGGACCGTTTCCGTCTGGTGAGCATGCCCGCCCAGAGCGAGCGCGCCCAGGCGCACAACGGCACCCCGACCGCCGCCGCGCCCCAAGGAGAACAAAAATGACGCTGACGCTGGCCCACTACCTGATCCTCGGGGCGATCCTGTTCGCCATCGGGATCTTCGGCATCTTCCTGAACCGCCGCAACCTGATCATTCTCCTGATGTCCATCGAGCTGGTGCTCCTGGCCGTCAACATGAACTTCGTGGCGTTCTCCAGCTGGTTCGGCGACACCGCCGGCCAGGTGTTCGTGTTCTTCATCCTGACCGTGGCCGCCGCTGAAGCGGCGATCGGCCTGGCCATCCTGGTGCTGCTGTTCCGCAACCTGAACACGATCAACGTTGACGAACTCGATCGCCTGAAGGGCTGAACGGGGTATTGGAAGAAAATGTCTAGCTCACCCAATCTCTACTTGCTCATCGCGCTGGCTCCGCTGGCCGGGGCAATTCTCGCGGGCCTCTTCGGCACCGGGTTCCTGGGCCGTCCCATCGGCCGCCGTGCGTCGCACATGATCACCATCCTGGGCGTGCTCATCTCCACCATCGGTTCGGTGGTGGTGCTGAACGACGTGCTCAACGGCCTGCGCTTTGACGGCGCGGTCTACACCTGGAGCCTGATCGGCCAGACCAAGCTGGAAATCGGCTTCCTGATCGATCCGCTGTCGGCCATGATGATGGTCGTGGTGACTTCGGTGTCGCTGATGGTGCACATCTACACCATCGGCTACATGGCGGATGATCCCGGCTACCAGCGCTTCTTCTCCTACATCTCGCTGTTCACGTTCTCCATGCTGATGCTGGTGATGTCGAACAACATGGTGCAGCTGTTCTTCGGCTGGGAAGCGGTGGGCCTGGTGTCGTACCTGCTGATCGGCTTCTGGTACACCCGTCCCACGGCGATCTTCGCCAACATGAAGGCGTTCCTGATCAACCGCGTCGGCGACTTCGGCTTCGTGCTGGGCATCGGCCTGCTGTTCGCCTACGCTGGCACCATGCACTACGGCGAAGTCTTCGCCCAGGCCGACAAGCTGGCCACCCTGACGCTGCCCGGTTCCGACTGGATGCTGCTGACGGTCGCCTGCATCTGCCTGTTCATCGGCGCCATGGGCAAATCGGCCCAGGTTCCGCTGCACGCCTGGTTGCCCGACTCGATGGAAGGCCCGACCCCGATCTCCGCGCTGATCCACGCCGCCACCATGGTGACGGCCGGCATCTTCATGGTTGCCCGCTTCTCGCCGCTGTTCGAACTGTCCGACGTGGCGCTGTCCTTCATCATCGTGATCGGCGCCATCGGCGCGCTGTTCCTGGGCATCCTGGGCATCATCCAGAACGACATCAAGCGCGTGGTCGCGTACTCCACGCTGTCGCAGCTGGGCTACATGACGGTCGCGCTGGGCGCGTCGGCCTATTCGGTCGCGATCTTCCACCTGATGACGCACGCGTTCTTCAAGGCGCTGCTGTTCCTGGGCGCGGGCTCCGTCATCATCGGCATGCACCATGACCAGGACATCCGCAACATGGGCGGCCTGCGCAAGTACATGCCCATCACCTGGATTACCTTCCTGCTGGGCACGCTGGCCCTGGTCGGCACGCCGTTCTTCTCGGGCTTCTACTCGAAGGAACACATCATCGAGGCCGCCGGCGCCGCGAACGTCTGGGGCGCGAACTTCGCGTACTACTCGACGCTGATCGGCGTGTTCGTGACCTCGCTGTACTCGTTCCGCGTGTACTTCCTGGTCTTCCACGGCAAGGAACGCTTCGATACCACCGGTCATGGCCACGGCCACGATGATCATCACGCAGCCGACGTCGACCACGAGCCGGACGGCCATGGCCATCATGGCACGCCTCACGAGTCGCCCTGGGTGGTCACGCTGCCGCTGGTGCTGCTGGCGATCCCGTCCGTCATCATCGGCGCCCTGGTGGTCGACCCGATGCTGTTCGGCAAGTTCTTCGACGGCGTCATCAAGGTCCTGCCGCAGCATCCGGCGATGCACGAGCTGCACGAAGAGTGGCACGGTTGGGTGGCCTTCGGCCTGCACGCCTTCCAGACGGTTCCGTTCTGGCTGGTCGTGGCGGGCGCCGTCACCGCCTGGTACTGCTACCTGATCAATCCCAAGGTTCCGGCCAAGATCAAGTCCAGCCTGTCCGGCATCAACAAGGTGCTTGAGAACAAGTACTACGTGGATTGGGTCAACGAGCAGATCATCGCCCGCGGCCTGCGCTGCCTGGGCCGTGGCCTGTGGCAGACCGGCGACCGCGGCATCATCGATGGCCTGTTGATCAACGGCAGCGCCCGTGTGGTGGGCTGGGTGGCAGCGGTCAGCCGTCACCTGCAGTCCGGCTTCATCTATCACTACGCGTTCGCGATGATCATCGGCATCATGGCGCTGGTGACTTTCTTTGTGCTGATTCCCCAATGATGGCAAGCGAGATGGCATCCAACACTTTCCCCTGGCTCACGCTTGCGATCTTTGTCCCGATCGTATTCGGCCTGCTGGTGCTGGCGGTGGGCCGTGACGACCGTCCCGGCCTGACGCGCGGCCTGTCGCTCGTCGGCGCAATCGCCGGTTTCCTCGTCACTATCCCGCTCTACACCGGTTTCGACTCCACCACGGCCAAGATGCAGTTCGTGGAGAAGACCTCCTGGATCGAGGCTTTCAACGTCAACTACCACCTGGGTATCGACGGCATCTCGATGTGGTTCGTGCTGCTGACGGCCTTCATCACCATCATCGTGGTGCTGGCGGGCTGGGAAGTCATAACCAGCCGCGTCGCCCAGTACATGGCCGCCTTCCTGATCCTGTCGGGTCTGATGGTGGGCGTGTTCTGCGCGCTGGACGGCATGCTGTTCTACGTGTTCTTCGAAGCCACGCTGATCCCGATGTACATCATCATCGGCGTCTGGGGCGGCCCGAACCGCGTTTACGCAGCGTTCAAGTTCTTCCTGTACACGCTGATGGGCTCGCTGCTGACGCTGGTCGCCTTCGTGTACCTGTGGAACGTGTCGGGCGGTTCGTTCGACATCCTGACCTGGCAGCAGACCAAGCTGGGCTACACCCCGCAGATCCTGATCTTCGTGGCCTTGCTGGCGGCCTTCGCCGTGAAGGTGCCGATGTGGCCGGTCCACACGTGGTTGCCCGACGCCCACGTCGAAGCCCCCACGGGCGGCTCCATCGTGCTGGCCGCGATCATGCTGAAGCTGGGCGCGTACGGCTTCCTGCGCTTCTCGCTGCCGATCGCTCCTGACGCCTCGCACAGCCTGGCCGGCATGATGATCACGCTGTCGCTGATTGCCGTGATCTACATCGGCCTGGTCGCTATCGTCCAGGACGACATGAAGAAGCTGGTGGCCTATTCGTCGGTGGCCCACATGGGCTTCGTGACGCTGGGCTTCTTTATCTTCAACACGGCCGGCGTCGAAGGCGCCATCGTGCAGATGATTTCGCACGGCTTCGTGTCGGGCGCCATGTTCATGTGTATTGGCGTGCTCTATGACCGCATGCATTCGCGCCGCATCGCCGATTACGGCGGCGTGGTCAACGTCATGCCGCGTTTCGCCACCTTCTTCATCCTGTTCTCGATGGCCAACAGCGGCCTGCCGGCCACCAGCGGTTTCGTCGGCGAGTTCATGGTGATCATGGGCGCGGTCGAGCACAACTTCTGGATCGGCCTGCTGGCGGCTACCGCCCTGATCCTGGGCGCTTCGTATTCGCTGTGGATGGTCAAGCGCGTGGTCCTGGGCGACGTCGCCAACGACCACGTGCGCGAGCTGACCGATATCAACCGCCGCGAGTTTGTGATTCTTGGCGTGATGGCGATCGCCGTGTTGTACATGGGGATCTATCCCAAGCCCTTTACCGACGTGATGCACGTTTCGGTGGAGGCCCTGCTGCAACACGTTGCCGTCTCGAAACTGTAAGACAAGACAATGATGCAATCCCAAATCGATTTCGCCCTGGCGACACCGGAAATCCTCCTGCTGGTTTTCGGCCTGGCTATCCTGCTCGTCGACGCGGTCAGCAATCACCCCGAGCGCAAGCCGACGTTTCTGCTGACCATGCTTGCATTGGGCGTGCTGACCGTCGTGTCGGCCCTGCAATGGAAGAACGGCGTTGTTGGTTCGACCTTCAACGGCCTGTACGTCACCGACGAACTGTCGCATCTGCTCAAGATCGCGTCCTATATCGCTGTCGCCGCGACGCTTGTGTACGGCCGTGTCTACGCGCAAGTACGTGACATGATGCGGGGCGGCGAACTCTACGTCCTGACGCTGTTCGCGCTGCTGGGCCAGATGGCCATGATCTCCTCCGGGAACCTGATCTCCATCTACCTGGGTCTGGAACTGATGTCGCTGGCGCTCTACGCGCTGATCGCGTTGCGCCGCGACGATGTCGTCGCCACCGAAGCCGCCATGAAGTACTTCGTGCTGGGCGCGCTGGCTTCGGGCTTCCTGCTGTACGGCATGTCGATGATCTACGGCGCCACGGGCCACCTGGATCTGGCCGAAGTGTCCAAGGTCATCGCTGCGGGCAAGGCCGAGAAGCTGGCCCTGGTGTTCGGCATCGTGTTCCTGGTGTCGGGTCTGGCGTTCAAGCTCGGCGCCGTGCCGTTCCACATGTGGGTTCCCGACGTCTACCAGGGTTCGCCCACCGCCGTGACGCTGATCCTGGGCGGCGCGCCCAAGCTGGCCGCCTTCGCCATCACGCTGCGCCTGCTGGTCGACGGCCTGCACGGCTTGGCCGCCGACTGGCAGCCGATGCTGATGATCCTGGCGGTGCTGTCGCTGGCCATCGGTAACCTGACCGCCATCGCGCAGACCAACTTCAAGCGCATGCTGGCCTATTCGACCATCTCGCACATGGGCTTCGTGCTGCTGGGCCTGATGTCGGGTTCGGTCGCGGGCAAGCCGGAACTGTCGTCCGCCGCCTACGGCGCCTCGCTGTTCTACATGCTGACCTACGTGCTGACCACGCTGGCCAGCTTCGGCATCGTGCTGCTGCTGTCGCGCCAGGGCTTCGAGTGCGAGCACATCGACGACCTGAAGGGCCTGAACCGCCGCAGCCCGTGGCACGCCGCAATCGTCCTGCTGCTGATGTTCTCGCTGGCCGGCATTCCGCCGCTGGTGGGCTTCTACGCCAAGCTGGCCGTGTTGCAGGCGCTGATCAGCGCCGGCCACGTGACGCTGGCCGTGATCGCGGTGCTGTTCTCGCTGATCGGCGCGTTCTACTACCTGCGCGTGGTCAAGGTCGTGTACTTCGACGAGCCGGCCGCCGACGCCGCCCCGATGGTCGCCACCTGCGGCCAGCGCGGCGTGCTGTCGGTCAACGGCGCGCTGATCCTGATCCTGGGCATCCTGCCGGGCGGCCTGATGGCCCTGTGCGTGCAGGCCATCCGCAGCTCGCTCAGCCTGTAAACGGAAAACGGGGCCATGAACCAGACTCTGGCGGTATGGCTGTTGATCGCGCTGGCCCTGGTCAGCGCGAATCTCCCGTTCCTGACGGAGCGGGTCTTTGCCGTCATGCCCTGGAAGCAGGGCGGAGTGGCGGCGGTCAAGCCTTTCTGGATGCGCCTGATCGAAGTGCTGGTGTTCTACGCCATCGTCGGCGCCTTGGGTTTCGCGTTCGAATCGACCCTGGGCAACCGCTTTTCCCAGACTTGGGAGTTCTACGCGATCACCTTGAGCCTGTATCTGGTGCTGGCTTATCCGGGGTTCGTGTACCGTTATCTGTTCAAGCGGCATCCCCGGCTGCGCGCCTGAAGGCTGCCTGGCTCATTCCGAAAAACGCCCCATAGGGCGTTTTTTTTTTGCGATATAGGGGAATGTCCTAGCCCACACCGTCCAGCTCCTCTGACGGTCTCCCCGCCATCGCCAGTGGCATTCCCAGGCTTAGCGGTATCGCTCGTGGTAGGCGGGGCTGGAGTTCGTCGCGCTGTTGACGTGCTGGTCGAAACCTATCTGTATTTAGTGTTGTTTTTTTTCATTTCATGTGAGTGAGAAGTCATTTTTCAGGTTCCGTTCAGCGCCCGAGTTCACAATCGCAACCGGTAAAAAAACAAGAATCGTTGCTATTTACATTCGGAGAAGCTGGTTTGAAGCCCCAAGATACGTATTCGCTGAATACGCTCACGACCTCCCTGGCCGCCGCTATTGCGGTCCCCGCGCTGTTTATCAGCCCTTACGCCGCCGCCCAATCCGCGGATTCGGGCGTGACGCAACTTGCGCCCGTGCGGGTGGAGGGTGAGGGGTCGTCGTACCAGACCTCTACGGCACAGTCGCCCAAGTTCACGGCGCCTTTGTTGGACACCCCGCGCACCGTCCAGGTCGTGCCCAAGCAAGTGATCCAGGACCAGGCGGCTTCCACGCTGCAGGATGTCCTGCGCAACTCGCCGGGCATCACGTTCGGCGCGGGCGAAGGCGGCCGGCCGGGCGGCGACCTGCCCATCATCCGCGGCCAGAACTCCGCCGGCAGCATTTTCCTGGACGGCATCCGCGACTCCAGCACGCAGGTGCGCGATACCTTCAACCTGGAACAGGTCGAAGTCATCAAGGGGCCGGACTCGGTCTATTCCGGCCGCGGCGGCGCGGGCGGCAGCATCAACATGGTCAGCAAGACGCCCAAGGCCACCGACTTCACTGAAGCCACGGCGCAGATCGGCACGGACAACAACTACCGCGCGACGATCGACAGCAACTGGCGCCTGGCCGACAAGGCCGCTTTCCGCCTGAATGTCATGGGCAACAAGGGCGACGCGCCCGGCCGTGACGACGCGGTGGACTTCGAGCGTTGGGGCGTGGCGCCGTCGCTGACGCTGGGCGTGGGTACGCCGACCCGCATCACGCTGAGCTACTACCACTACCAAGACGACAGCATGCCGGATTACTCCATCCCGTATGACCCGAAGACGGGCCAGCCGGTGACGGAGACCATGGGTGTAAGCCGCAAGAGCTTCTACGGGCTGACCGGCCGCGACTTCATGAAGACGCGCGACGACGTGGCGACCGTGGATTTCCAGCACGACTTCTCGGACAAGCTGCAGCTGCGCAACGTCACCCGTTATGGCCGCGGCACGACCGACTTTGCCGCTACCAACCCTGACGACAGCAAGGGCAACATCCCGAACGGCTTGGTGTACCGGGCGCTCAAGTCGGGCTACTACGTCACCAAGAGCTTTGCCAACCAGACCAACCTGACCGGCGAATTCGATACCGGTAGCCTGAAGCACTCGTTCGACCTGGGCTTCGAGTACAGCAACATCAAGCAGGACAAGGACAGCTACACCGAGTCGGGCGTTCCTGCCGGAACCAGCGGTTGCGTGACCGGCACGGCGAACGGCAAGAATACCTACGCCAACCCGGCGCTCTGCGCCTCGTTGTGGGATCCGGATCCGGGTACCTACTACCCTGGCCATCTGCAACGCAACAACAATCCGGCTCGCTACAACACGGATACGGTCGCGCTCTACGGCTTCGACACGATCAAGTTCAACGAGCAATGGCAGGCCAGCCTGGGCCTGCGCTGGGACAACTACCGCACCAGCGGTAGCAACATCGCCAAGGGCCGCAACGACCCGGCCAGCACGCCGGCGTTCTACAGCACCAGCCGCGAGGACAATCTCTTCAACTACCAGGTCGGCCTGGCCTACAAGCCGGCGCCCAATGGCACGATCTACGCCACCTACGGCACCTCTTCCACGCCGTCGGCCATCGCCTCCAGCGCGATCAGCGACGCCGTGTCGGTCACGAGCCAGTCGCTCGAGCCGGAAAAGAGCCGCACGGTGGAACTGGGCACGAAGTGGCAGGTGTTCGATGACCGCCTGACGCTGTCGGCGGCGGCCTTCCAGGACATCCGCAAGAACACCAGCGTCGCCGTTTCGGCCACCGAGACCGCGCAGGTCGGCGAAGCCAAGGTGCGCGGCATCGAACTGGGCTTCTCGGGCAGCATCACACCCAAGTGGAACGTGTTCGGCGGCTACACCTTCATGAACAGCGAGATGACCAAGGGCGCCTACAACAGCGGCGCCGTGGGCCAGGACCTGCCGAACACCCCGCGCAATGCCTTCAGCCTGTGGACCACCTACAAGGTGCTGCCCAAGCTGACGGTCGGTGGCGGCGCGTACTACGTGGACAAGGTGTACGGCAACTCGGACGCGACCAAGAACGCGGACGGCACGCCCAAGGCGCGCTGGGTGCCTTCTTACTGGCGCTTCGACGCCATGGCGGCGTACGAATTCAACGACCACATGTCGGCGCAGTTGAACGTGCTGAACATTTTCGACGAAACGTACTACACCAAGGCCTATGCCGCGCACTACGCGGCGCTGGGCACGGGCCGGGCTGCGCTGCTCTCGCTGCGGGTGCGGTACTGATACCTTGCGGCAATGAAGAAAGCCACCGGGAGGTGGCTTTTTTCATGTCTGGGTCCGGGGGCTGGCGCCCGGTGTGGTTTGATCAGCTTTCGAACCAGTTCAGCACGCCATCCAGTCCCGACACATTGAGCGCGTAGCGCGTCTGCTGACGGACCAGCGGCTTGGCGTGGTAGGCGACCGGGAAGCCGGCGATGCCCAGCATCTTCAGGTCGTTGGCGCCGTCGCCCATGGCGATGATCTGTTCCTGGGAGGCGTCATGCTGGCGCGCGAACTCGCGCAGGTGGGCTTCCTTGGCGTCGGCATCCAGGATGTCCCCCAGGACCTTGCCGGTCAGCACGCCGTTGGCGATTTCCAGGGTGTTGGCGTGCGCGCTGTCCAGGTTCAGGCGTTGGCGCAGGCGTTCGGTGAAGAAGGTGAAGCCGCCGGAGACCAGCAGCACCTTGATGCCGGCGGCCTGGGCCGTGGTGATCAGGCGCTCGGCGCCGGGATTCAGGCGCAGCTTATCCGTGTAGACCTGTTCCAGGGCGTCGGCTGGCACGCCTTCGAGCAGGGCGACGCGGCGGCGCAGGCTTTCCGAGAAGTCCTTGATTTCGCCGCGCATGGCAGCCTCGGTGATTTCGGAGACCTTGTCCTTCAGGCCCGCTACGCCGGCGATCTCGTCGATGCATTCGATGTTGATCAGCGTGGAGTCCATGTCCATGGCCAGCACCTTGCATGCCGACAGCTTCAGGCCCGCGGGCAGGAAGGCGGAGTCGACGCCATGGCGCTCGGCCCAAGCGACGACTTCGGCGCGGGTGGTCTCGTCGTGCTGCACGTCGAGCAGGCGGGCGGCGGTGGCGCTGATGCGGGCCACGCCCTGCGCCTGGGCCAGGGCCGCCAGCTGTTCCGCGTGTTCCACGGTCAGGCCGGGGGATTGGACGACAAGGTGATGGGTAGTCATAAAAATCAGTATGGTTGGACGGTTACTTCAAGGCGCGCAGCACGGCGCGGACGGCGTCGGCGCGGGCCGGGATCTGCGCGGCCTTGATCTCAACCCGCAATTTATCCTGTCCCGCCAGTTTGATGTGGCGCTGGCGCTGCACCAATTCGATGATCTTGGCCGGATCGACCGAGGTCTTGGGGCCGAATTGCAGCAGCGCCTGGGTTTCGCTGGCGTCGATCTTGACGATGCCCAGGGGCTGGGCGGCCAGGCGCAGGCGGTGCGTGGCCAGCAGCGTCTGCGCGGCCTCGGGCAGCTTGCCGAAGCGGTCGATCAGTTCTTCCTGGATATGGATCAGGTCGTCTTCGTCCGCGGCGTGCGCCAGGCGCTTGTAGATGCCCAGGCGGGCATGGACATCGGCGCAATAGTCGGACGGCAGCAGCGCCGGGGCGTGCAGGTTGACTTCGCAGGCCAGGTTGAAGGGGGCGTCCAGGTCGGGTTCTTCGCCGGCGCGCAGTGCGCGGACCGCTTCGTTGAGCATCTCGTTGTACATCGAGAAGCCCACTTCCTGGATGTTCCCCGACTGCGAATCGCCCAGCACCTCGCCCGTGCCCCGGATCTCCAGGTCGTGCATGGCCAGATAGAAGCCTGAGCCCAGCTCTTCCATGGCCTGGATGGCTTCCAGGCGCTTCTTGGCGTTGTTGGTGATGGCGTCTTCGCCCGGCGTCAGCAAGTAGGCATAGGCCTGGTGATGGGAGCGCCCGACCCGGCCGCGCAACTGGTGCAGCTGGGCCAGCCCGAAGCGGTCCGCCCGGTGGATCACGATGGTGTTGGCGCTGGGCACGTCGATGCCGGTTTCGATGATGGTGGTGCACAACAGCACGTTGTAGCGCTGCTGATAGAAGCCCTTCATCACCTGTTCCAGCTCGCGCTCGGGCATCTGGCCGTGCGCCACCGCGATGCGGGCCTCGGGCACCAGTTCTTCCAGTCGGGCGCGGCGGTTGTGGATGGTCTCGACTTCGTTGTGCAGGAAGTAGCACTGGCCGCCGCGCTTGAGTTCGCGCAAGAGCGCTTCGCGCAGGGTGCTGCCGTCTTCGCGCCGCACGAAAGTCTTGATGGCCAGGCGCTTCTGCGGCGCGGTGGCGATGACGGAGAAGTCGCGTATGCCTTCCAGCGACATGCCCAGCGTGCGCGGGATGGGCGTGGCGGTCAGTGTCAGCACGTCGACCTCGGCCCGCAGCGCCTTCAGCGCTTCCTTCTGGCGCACGCCGAAGCGGTGTTCCTCGTCGATGATGACCAGGCCCAGGCGCTTGAACTTCACGTCCTTGGACAGGATCTTGTGGGTGCCGATGACGATGTCCACGCGGCCGTCGTTGATGCCTTCGACGGCGGCGGACACTTCCTTGGCCGAGCGGAAGCGCGACAGCTCCACCACCTTCACGGGCCAGTCGGCGAAGCGGTCGGAGAAGGTCTGGGCGTGCTGCTCGGCCAGCAGCGTGGTGGGGCAGAGCAGGGCGACCTGCTTGCCGTTGGCCACGGCCAGGAAGGCGGCGCGCAGGGCGACCTCGGTCTTGCCGAAGCCCACGTCGCCGCAGACCAGGCGGTCCATGGGGCGGCCGGAGGTCATGTCGGCGATGACAGCTTCGATGGCGGCGGCCTGGTCGACCGTTTCCTCGAAGCCGAAGCCTTCGGCGAAAGCCTGGTAGTCGTTGAGCGGCAGATTGAAGGCGTAGCCCTCGCGCGCGGCGCGCTGGGCATACAGGGCCAGCAGTTCGGCGGCAGTGTCGCGGACCTGGCGGGCGGCCTTGCGGCGCGCCTTGTCCCATTGGCCGGAGCCCAGCTGGTGCAGGGGCGCGGCCTCCGGATCGGCGCCGCTGTAGCGGGCGATCACGTGCAACTGCGACACCGGCACGTACAGGGTGCTGCCGTTGGCGTATTCGAGATGGAGGAATTCCATCCCGCCTTCGCCCATGTCCATGTTGACCAGGCCGTGGTAGCGGCCGATGCCGTGCTGCGCATGGACCACGGGGTCGCCCGCGCGCAGTTCGGACAGGTCGCGCACCATGGCTTCGACGTTGCTGGCGCGTTCCTGGTCGCGCTTGCCGCGGCGGCCGGTGGTGGCCAGGCCGGGGTACAGGTCGTTTTCGGTGAGGAAGGCCAGATTGGCCTGGGGCAGTCCGAAGCCGGTGGACAGCGGCGCGGCGACGATGCCGAAATGGGCGTCCGAGGCCAGGAAGGCTTCGATGGTGTCGGGCTGAGCGTCCGGGGTGACGCCGAACTCGTTCAGCATCTGCACCAGGGTCTCGCGCCGGCCGGCGGAGTCGGCGCACAGCAGCACGCGCGTCTGGCCGCCCTGCACCAGCGCGCGCAGTTTGGCGATGGGATCTTCGGAGCGGCGCGCCACGCTCACGTCGGGCGCCGCGCGGAAGTCGGGGTGCGGCTGACCGGCAGTGAGCGACAGCCGGCGGAAGTCCTTCAGCCGGGCGTAGAGCGTCTCGTTGTCCAGGAACAGCTCGGACGGCGGCAGCACCGGCCGTTCGCGGTCGCTTTTCAGGAAGCCGTAGCGGCTCGAAGTGTCCTGGTTGAAGCGCTGGATGGCGTCGTCGATGTCGCCCACGGTGACGGTGACCGTGCCTTGTGTCAGGTAGTCGAACAGGGTCGCCGTTTCTTCGAAGAAGAGCGGCAGGTAGTACTCGACGCCGGCGAACGGGATGCCGTTGCCGATGTCCTTGTAGGGCAGGGCGCGCGACGGATCGCCCTCGAAGACCTCGCGGAAGCGCGCCCGGAAACGGTTGCGCGCGTCCTCGTCCATGGGGAACTCGCGGCCGGGCAGGAGCTGCACTTCGCGCACCGGATACAGGCTGCGCTGCGTGTCCACATCGAAGCTGCGGATGGTCTCGATTTCGTCGTCGAACAGGTCCAGGCGGTAGGGCACTACCGAACCCATGGGGAACAGGTCGATCAGTCCGCCGCGCAGGCAGAACTCGCCCGGCGCGGTCACCTGAGTGACATGGTTGTAGTTGGCCAGCGTCAACTGGGCGCGCAGCGCGGCTTCGTTGAGCTTGTCCTTCTGCTTGAAGGAAAAGGTGTAGGCCGCCAGGAACGAGGGCGGCGCCAGCCGGTACAGCGCTGTGGTAACCGGCACCGTCAGCACGTCCACCGACTTCGTCATCAGTGAGTGCAGTGTGTGCAGGCGCTCCGAAATCAGGTCCTGGTGCGGCGAGAAAGCGTCGTAGGGCAGCGTTTCCCAGTCGGGCAACTGGCGCACCCGCAGGTCCGGGGCGAACAGCTGGATTTCCTCGGCCAGACGCTGGGCCTCGACGGGCTCGGCCGTCAGGATCACCAGCGGCGCCGACGCTTGCCGCGCCAGGTCCGCCAGCAGCCAAGCGTCGCCGGAGCCGGGCGGGCGCGGCTGGGCATAGCGCGCGCCGGCCTTCAGCGCGGACAGGGTAGGGGCCGTCGCGGGGACGGGAGGCGCGGCTGGGGCGGAGGTAGAGGGGGCGGGCATCAGGCTGGAAGCAGGCATCAAGCGGAAGATTATAAAATCACCGCACCATGTCTGCCTCTCTCATTGCAATCGTGCCCGCTGCGGGCGTAGGGGCCCGCGCCAGCCGGCCCGGGCATGAAACCGTGCCCAAGCAATACCGTCCGCTGGCCGGACAGCCCATGCTGCGCCACGCGGTATGTGCGCTGCTGGCCGACGAGCGCATCTCGCAGGTGCGCGTGGCCGTGACGCCCGGCGACGGCTGGGTGGATGCGGCCCTGGCCGGCCTGCCGCGCACCGTGTGGCGAGCCTGCGGTGGGGCGACCCGCGCGGATACCGTGGCCGGCGCGCTGGCCGACAGCGGCGTGGCCGACGACGCCTGGGTGCTGGTGCACGACGCCGCGCGCCCCGGCTTGCCGATGGCTGCCCTGGGCCGGCTGATCGACGCCTGCCTGGCTGATCCCGTGGGCGGCCTGTTGGCGCTGCCCGTGGCGGACACCGTCAAGGGCGGCCATGAGCGCGTAGAGCGCACGTTGGACCGCAATGGCCTGTGGCTGGCGCAGACCCCGCAGATGTTCCGAGCCGGCGTGCTGCGCGATGCGCTGACGGCAGCTTCCGTGAGCGGCGCGGCGGTCACCGACGAGGCCTCGGCCATCGAGGCCGCCGGCTACGCACCACTGCTGGTGCCCGGCGCCATGCGCAATTTCAAGGTGACATGGCCGGACGATTTCGAACTGATGGAAAAATGGCTATGAGTATTCCTTTCCGCGTCGGCCAGGGTTTCGACGTGCATGCGCTGGTCGAGGGCCGTCCGCTGATCATCGGCGGCGTCACGATTCCCCACTCGCATGGCCTGCTTGGGCATTCGGATGCGGACGTGCTGCTGCACGCCATTACCGATGCGTTGCTGGGCGCCGCCGGCCTGGGCGACATCGGCCGCCACTTTCCGGATACCGATCCGGCCTTCAAGGGCGCAGACAGCCGCGTGCTGCTGCGCGAGGCCATGGCGCGCGTGCGCGCCGCGGGCTGGGAACCGGTGAACATCGACGCCACGCTGCACGCGCAGGCGCCCAAGATCGGTCCGCACGCGCCGGCCATGGTGAAGAACATCGCCGCCGACACCGGCCTGGCCGAAACCGAGGTCAACATCAAGGCCAAGACCAATGAGGGCCTGGGCTACCTGGGCCGCAAGGAAGGCATTGCGGCGACGGTAGTGGCCTTGCTGGCGCGCGCGGCTTCCTAGTTTGCGCGAGGGCTCCGCGCAACACGACCGAAGGCGCTTTTCCGCTGCTCATTTAGTTTGGATACATCTTTAACAAATGAATAAGCGGGTCGAATTGATCTGGCATATTCTGCGCTACTTCAATTCGACTACTGAGACATTCGGATGCATTTACGTGGCATCGCCCTGGCTTCCATCTTCAGCGCGGTAAGCCTGCCCGCGCATGCGCAGTACGAGCAGCAGCTGGGCCCGCTGGCCGGCGCGGTCAAGCAGCAGATGCTGGAGGGCTGGACCGCTGGCGTGCAGGATGGCTGGTTCACCCTGCACAATGCGAACAAGGCCGACAGCGAACAGACCCTGTACATGAATGTCGGGCCGGCGCCGGAATCGGGCCGGGTGACCGACGTCAATGTGGTCGTCAAGTCTCCGAATCCGAAAGCGTCCATCGGTGTGGCGCTGAGCAACCGCGCCAACAAGAGCCTGTGCCTGCTCGAACTCACGGCCGACAAGAACACGCTGCTGTTCTGTCTGCAGGGCCAGAATCGCCGCGACATCGCGTCGCTGCCCAACATAGCGAAGCTGGACGGTACCGACCGCATCAGAGTGGTCGAACTGCCCGGCGCGGCCCGTTTCATCGTGAACGGCCAGCAGATCGGCGATGTCAGCAATGAGCCCGCCACGGGCGCCGAGTTGGGCATCATGGCCTACGACGTAGGCACCTTCGGCGTTGCCGACTTCAAGGTCACGATGACCGGCGGCCAATCCGGCGCGGCGCCGGCGGCCGGCACCTTGCCCGCGCGCGGCGGCAACGCAGGCGGGGGCACGGCGCAAAAACCCCAGGCGCCGGCTCCGGCCGCTGGACAGGGCGGCGGCGACTACAACCCGGCCTTGCCGGGGGAAGGCCCCTATCCGCGTTTTGGCGGCGACACCATGCGCATCGTGTCGGTGTACATCGGCATCATGCGCAGCATCTTCATGCACGAGTTCGGGCACGCGCTGATCGGCGAGCTGGAGCTGCCCTCGACGGGGGCGGAAGAGGACGCGGTCGACATCTACTCGGCGCTGCAGATCGTCGAGCCGACCATGTATCCGTCGGACAACAAGGAAGTGAACACGATGGCGCAGGACGCGGCGAAGTACGCGGCCTTGCAGTGGTACTACAGCGGCAAAGTGGCCGAACGCAGGGGGGCCGACGCCTCCTCGGCCTGGCAAGACGAGCACACTGGCGACCTGAAGCGCTTTCGCAACATGCTCTGCATCATGTACGGCGGCAACCCTGCCGTGTTCGAGTCCATTGCCAAACACGTCGGGCTGGAGGACCGGACCCGGGCGCGTTGCGCGGATGAATTCAACAAGCAGAATCGCGCCTGGAACAAGATCCTGGCGCCTCACACACGCGTGGGCACCTGGACGCCCGAAGGCCAGCAGCCGGCGAATGCGCCCGGTGCGCCGGTGAAGGTGGTGTTCCAGCCGTCCAAGCGCAAGATCGGCAACTTGTTTGCGAATAATCTGTCCGAAGCGATCTCGAACAACATCAAGCTGCTGGGCGAACGCTACGTGCTGCCGCGCCCGATCAACGTGGTGTTCAAGGACTGTGGCCAGCTCAATGCCTGGTACAGCCCGCGCGAAGGCTCGATCACCATGTGCTATGAGCTGATCGAAAACATCGCGGTGATGATTTCCGACATCGAGATGGGCACCGTGGGCGGCGAGGTCGCGGCCCAGGGCGGCGGCGCCCCAGGCTCGGCCGCGCCGCGTCAGCAGCCAGCGGCGGCGCCGGGGCAGGGCCTGCCTGCCAGCGCCATCGACGAACTGAAAGACTTTGGCGTGCCTGCCACGACCATGCTGTTCACCGCGCCGTACAAGGGTCCGACGCCTAACAAGATCTACCGCGCCCAGGTGATCACGACCGCCGATCTGGTCGGGATGATCAAGAAGGACAAGAACCTCCTGATCGTCGACACCAGCGGGCTGCGCGACACGGTGCCCATCGGCTATCCGCTGGCGGATGCGGGTTCGGATGGCAGCGTCACGGATCACCTGCAACAAGGCTTCGACGCTTGGCTGTTGAAGAACAACGGCGGCGATCGCAAGGCGCCCGTCGTGATCCTGGGCGCGGGCATGAACGATCGTTCCGCCTACAACGCGGCGCTGCGCGCCGGCACGCTGGGCTGGACCGTGTACTGGTACCGCGGCGGCGTCGAGGCCTGGGCCGCGAACGGCCTGCCCACCACGTCGAGCATGCCGAAGAAATAAGCGATCGACGGTCCTGCATAACAAAAACCCGCCTGCGCATGTATCGCAGGCGGGTTTTTTATTGCGCGAGGCTGTTTACTTGCCTTGGGCCGCCAGCGCCAGGGCGGCGGCGTTGACCACGGCGGCGATGCGGCCGGCGTCACGCAGCTGTTCGGTCGACAGGCCGTCGTTCTTCAGGTTCTCGTAGTGCGAAGCCACGCAGAAATGGCACTTGCCGATGATGGAGGCCACCAGCGCGAACAGCTCAAAGCGCTTCTTGTCCACGCCGCCGTGGGTGGCGTAGGCGTTCATGCGCAGCTGGGCCGGCAGGCTCTTCAATTGGGCGTCGCCGGTCATTTCGACGTAGGGATACCAGGTGTTGTTCATGCCCATGAGGGCCGAGGCCGTCAGCGCGGCGTTGGCGTCGCCTTCCGACAGGCCGCTCTTGAAGGCTTCGACCAGCACCGGGCTGCGCGCGGCGTAGGCGGCGGACAGGGCGGCGCCGACGGCATCTTCGGGAGCCAGGGTCGAACGGGCGATCACGGCGTCCAGATTCAGGCGGATATCCTTGGCCCAATCCGGCAGTTGTTCCTTAATGGTCGTAAGAAATTCCATAGCTTTTACCTATAATCTAGAGCAGTTAAAGCCCAGCGCAGGACCCGCTAGCGGGTCCCGGGCCGGGCTGGAAATTACAGCGTAGCGCCGCCAACCGTACGGTTGCACGGGCACAGCTCGTCGGTTTGCAGACCGTCGAGCAGACGCAGAACTTCTTCCGGGTTACGGCCGACGTTCAGGTTGTTCACCGAAACGTGCTGGATCGTGTTGTCCGGATCAACGATGAAGGTGGCGCGCAGGGCAACGCCAGCACCCTTTTCACGCACGCCCAGCTGGTCGATCAGGGCGCCGGTGGTGTCGCCGAATTGGTAGTGACCCAGCTTGTTCAGGTCCGGGTGCTCACGGCGCCAAGCCAGCTTGACGAATTCGTTGTCGCTCGAACCGCCCAGCAGGACGGCGTCGCGGTCTTCGAAATCCTTGGCCAGCTTGTTGAAGCCGACGATTTCGGTCGGGCAAACAAACGTGAAGTCTTTCGGGTAGAAGTAGATGACCTTCCACTTGCCGGGGAACGAGCTTTCGGTGATGTCTTCAAACGCCGACACGCCGTTTTCTTCGTGCTGGTTGAAGCCGGGCTTGACGCCGGTGACCTTGAAGGGCTCGAGTTTGTCGCCAACAGTTTTCATGTTTACTCCCAGTTGTTGGTGGAATTAAGGCTGTGCCTCAAACCATAAATTCTACGCTATGGATTATCGTTGTCTAATTGATAATTCCTAAACTTCGCTTTGGGCAACTCTATCCTTGCGGTCAGGCCGCCGCCTTCGCGGGGCAGCATCCGCAGTGAGCCGCCCACGTGCTTGAGCAGGCGTTCGACGATGGCCAGGCCCAGTCCCGCGCCGCTGACGCCGGTGCGTGCCGCCTCGCCGCGCGAGAACGGCCGCAGCAGGCGATCGACGTCCTCGGGGGCGATGCCGGGACCGCGGTCGGATACCTCGATCGCGATCATGGAGCCTTCAGCTTGCAGTGTCATGACGAGATGCGCCATGCCGTCGCTGGAACGGCCGTAGCGGCGGGCGTTCTCGATCAGATTGCTGACCACGCGCTTGAGGTCCAGCGCCGTGATGCGGGCGCGCAGGCCAGGTTCAAGCGTGGCGTCCAGCTCTCCGCCCAGCGATGCGGTATGGCTGCGTTCACGTTCGTAGAGTTCCGCCAGCACCGCGGAGATGTCCGTGGCCAGTTGCGGCAGCGTGCCGGCGGGGCGCGCGTACTCCATCAATTGGCCGATGCTGTGGTCGATCTGGCCCAGATCTTCGTCGATGGCCTGGCGGGCGTCCTCGGACACCCCGCTCAGCTCGATTTCCAGCCGCATGCGCGCCAGCGGCGTGCGCAGATCGTGCGAGATCCCCGCCAGCATCAGTTCGCGGTCGGCCTCGGCCTGCCTCAGGTCCTTGGCCATGCGGTTGAACGAGGCGTTCAGGTCGCGGATCTCCAGCGGCCCCTGTTCCGGCAGGGGCGCGGGGTTTTCGCCCCGCGACAGCACCTGGGCGGCCCGGGCCAGCCGCGACAGCGGCCGGTTGACGAAGCCCACGCTGACCGCGGCTCCCACCAGGGACAGCAGCAGCGCCGTGGCGCCCCAGCCCAGCCATTCGATCCCGCCCGTCAGGCCGATCTGCTCGCGCTCGAACACCAGCCAGTAGAGGTCTTTTTCTATCTGGAAACTGACCCAGAAGCCGGGCACCTGGTTGACGCCCCAGGCGATCTGCGTTTCCGGGCCGAAGCGCGTGCGGATGTGCTGGGCAACGCGTTGCCAGTAATCGTCGTCGGGGAGGGCTTCGGCGAAGTCGGTGACCTCGCGCGGATAGACCTGGATGCCTTCGTTGGTGGCCAGGTCCAGCAGGAGCTTGCTGCGTTCGTCGTTATGCGAATAGATCAGCGCGGTGCGCGTGATATTGACGGCCGTGATCACCCGCTGCGCCATTTGATTGGCGCGCGGTCCCAGCTCCATGCTGAAAAATACTTGTAGCCACGCGCCCAGGGAGACGAGCATCAGCGCGGCGAGCAACAGGAACGTGCGGCCGAACAAGCCGAGCCGCAAACGTGATGTCAGGTTCCTGAAGGTTCTGCGCAAGCGGGGCACGAGGCTGCGCTCCTGCCCGGGGCGGGCGAGTCGGTCAGCTACCACCGTCCGGCACAAACACGTATCCGAGACCCCAGACGGTCTGGATGAATACGGGCTTGGACGGGTTCGGCTCGATCAGCTTGCGCAGGCGCGAGATTTGCACGTCCAGGCTGCGATCGAAGGCTTCGTATTCGCGGCCGCGCGCCAGTTCCATGAGCTTGTCGCGCGACAGCGGGATCTTGGGATGGCGGGCGAACACCTTCAGCACCGAGAATTCGCCGGTGGTGATCGGCACCTGTTCGCCGTTGCGCGTGAGCGTGCGGGTGGACAGGTTCAGCGTGTAGGGGCCGAAGGCGATGGATTCGTTTTCCTGGCTGGGGGCGCCGGGATGTTCCTCGGTGCCGCGGCGGCGCAGGATCGCGTTGATCCGCGCCAGCAGTTCCCGGGGATTGAACGGCTTGGACAGGTAATCGTCCGCGCCCATTTCCAGGCCGACGATGCGGTCGATTTCTTCCGCCTTGGCCGTCAGCATGATGATGGGGGTATTGTCGTGACCACCGCGCAGCCGGCGACAGATGGACAGGCCATCTTCCCCGGGCAGCATCAGATCCAGCACGAGCAGGTCGAAATGCTCGCGTTGCCAGAGTTTGCCCATCTCTTTGGCGTCTTCGGCAACGAAAACGTTGAATCCCTGCTCGGATAAATACCGACGCAGCAAATCGCGCAAGCGCGGATCATCGTCGACGACGAGGATTTTTCGGGTGGGAGTGGTGTTTTGCGTATTCATGGCCGGAAATGTAACAGTGGCGAGAACCAGCGGCTAGTGGGCGTTCACAAGATATTACACATTGCGAACCATGGTTGAAATCCCCCCGGCATCAGCCTGATAACCGGGGGCGGACTCACGGTATTTCGTACAATCTGCATCTATGGAACTAAACCTGCTGGCTTTGGAAACCTCTTCGTCCCGTTGCGGCGTGGCCCTGTTGCGGGCGGTCGATGGCCGCCTGGAGGTCAGCGTCAGGGAGCATGAAGGTTCCCAGGAGCACGCGGAACGGCTCTTGCCCATGGCCAACGAGCTGCTGGCGGAGTCCGGACTGGCGCCTGCCGCCTTGCATGCGGTGGCTTTTGGCCAGGGTCCGGGCGGATTCACCGGCCTGCGGGTGGCCTGCGGAGTGGCTCAAGGCATGGGCCTGGGCCTGGGCATCCCGGTACTTCCCATTGTCTCTCATCAGGCGGTCGCCGCACAGGTGGAGGCGACGCCGGCGGATGCGATCGTGGTGGCGCTGGATGCCCGCATGAACGAAGTCTATCTGGCCGTCTACCGCCAGGCGGGCGTTGCGGACGGTGAAATCTCGTGGGAAGTCCTGCAGGCGCCCCTGCTTATCGCCGCGGCCGAAGTCGTGCCCTGGACTGCCCATCATCTGCCGGCCTGGTCGGCCGCTGCGGGCCAGCCGCTGGAACTGCTGCTGGCTGGCGACGCATGGGATGCCTACGCGTCCGACATGGAGCATCCCGCTCCGTGGCGCCGCGCGGACGGCGCGCGGCGGCCGGAAGCGGCCAGCGTCGCCCGTCTGGCGCGGCAGGGCTGGATGCGGGGCGAGGCCGTGGCGCCCGAGCTGGCCGCGCCGCTCTATGTGCGCGACAAGGTGGCGTTCACCACCGCCGAGCGCATGCGCGGGGAGGGCGGCAATCCCAAGGCCCAGCCGTCGTTGGCGCCCTGGGTGCCCCAGCCGATGACTGATGCCGATCTGGACGAGGTCGTGGCGCTGGAGGCGCACGTGCAGGCCTTTCCCTGGACCCGCGGCAATTTCGCTGATGCCCTGGCGGCCGGCTATGGCGCCTGGGTGCTGCGGCGCGAAGGCAAGCTGGCGGGGTTCTGCGTCCTCATGTTCGCGCCCGACGTGGCGCACCTGCTGGTGATCGCCGTGGCCAAGCCGCTGCACCGCCAGGGCCTGGGCGGCGTGCTGCTTGGCTGGTGCGAGCAGCAGGCGCGTGAACGCGGCATGGAGGGCGTACTGTTGGAAGTGCGCCCGTCCAACGAGTCGGCCATCAATTTCTACAAGCGGCACGGGTATTTGCAGATCGGCGTGCGGCGGGGCTATTACCCGGCCGAAAAAGGCGGCAGGGAAGACGCCCTGGTCATGCAGAAGCGTTTCGCGACGGACGGAGCGGCGGCATGAGCCAGCCCACAGCAGCGTCGCCATCGGCCGCGCCTCGCGTCAACCCGCTGCAGCGCATCTGGCTGCGCGAGATCGGCATGGAGCGGCTGTGGCTGCGCCCGGCGCCCGCGCCTAGTCGGCCCGCAGTTGAACCGCAAGTCCCTGTTTCCAAGGAAGTTTTGACGGAAGGTGCGCAGGCGCCCGCGGTCGGGTCGCCGCCGTTTGCGCCGCCATCCGCCGAGGCGCCAATGCCGGCAGCAGCTGCACCGGCCGCCGCGGCGCCAGTTTCTGAAGCGCCGGCTCCCGCAGCATCGGCTCCCGCCGCGCCTGCTTCCGGCCGTCCCGGCATACCGGCTTCGATCCTGAACCGCAGCGGCCCGCCGCCGCGTCCTGTGCCCAAGGCGGCGGAGGAGGCTGCGCCGCCGCCACCGGTACCCGTGGCCGAAGCGATCCGCGATGCCACGCTGGAAGAAATGCACGACCAGGTCGTCGCCTGCGCTGCCTGTGGCCTGTGCAAGGGCCGCCGCAACGCGGTCTTCGGCCATGGCGGCCAGCCCACGCGCTGGCTGGTGGTGGGCGAGGCGCCGGGCGAGCAAGAGGACCGGCAAGGGCAGCCCTTCGTGGGCCGCTCGGGCCAGTTGCTGGACGCCATGCTGTCGTCGGTGTCCATGAGCCGCGAGCGCGACGTGTTCATTACCAACGTCATCAAGTGCCGCCCGCCCGGCAACCGCAATCCCAAGCCGGAGGAAATCGCGGCTTGCAGCCCCTACCTGATGCGCCAGATCGCGCTGCTCAAGCCTGAGCGGATCCTGGTGCTGGGCCGTTTCGCTGCCCAGACGCTGCTGGGCACGGACGCCACGATAGGCAGCCTGCGCGGCCGCATCCATCAGTTGAAGACGGACGAGGGGGTGGAAATTCCGGTGGTCGTCAGCTACCACCCGGCCTACCTGCTGCGCAGTCCCAGCGAGAAGGCGCGCGCCTGGCAGGACCTGCGTCTGGCGGTGGCGCGGCTGGGCTGAGCCCGGCGCACTGAAAGGCGGACAACGAAAAACCGGGCCTCGGCCCGGTTTTTCGTTGCTGCGGAACCGCTGCGCCGACCTAGTGCGAGGAATCCAGCGCGCGGCCGTGGCCTTCCTGGCCGATCTGGTCGTGCAGTTCGGGGTTGGCCTGCAGGTTGCGCTTGCTCCAGCGCATGAAGACTACCATCAGCACGGCGACCACGGTGCCGAAGATCACGATGATGATGTTGATGGGCAACTGCAGCCACAGCAGCAGCGTGTACATGGCGACCATCAGCAGGATGTTGAGCTGTTCGTTGAAGTTCTGCACGGCGATGGAATGGCCGGCCGACAGCAGCACGTGGCCGCGATGCTGCAGCAGCGCATTCATCGGCACCACGAAGAAGCCGGCCAGGCCGCCCGTGATCAGCAGCAGCAGGTAGACGCTCCAGGGCGAGTAGACCAGCGGCATCAGCAGCACCACCAGGCCCATCGCGGCGCCGACCGGCAGCACGGCCAGCGCGCGCCGCAGCGGAATGCGGCCCGCCAGGATGGAGCCGACCACCGTGCCCAGCGCAGCCACGCCCATCAGCATCGAGGCCTTGTCCAGTTGGTATCCCAGGTGGCTGCGGCCCCATTCGATGACGATCAGCTGCAGCGTGGCGCCGGCGCCCCAGAACAGGGTGGTGACGGCCAGCGAGATCTGCCCCAGCTTGTCTTTCCAGAGCACACAGACATAACCCCAGAACGTGCGGATGAGCCGCACCGGGTTCTTCTGCTGCGGCGGGTAGCGCACGTGGGTATGCGGAATCAGCAGGTTGCACAGCGCCGCCAGCAGGTAGACGAAGGCGATGACCAGGATCGCGGCCTCGGCCGGGGTGTGGACCAGCTTGCCGATGAAGGAATGGCTGAGCAGGGCGCTGGAGACAGAGGACGAAATCAGCACGCCGCCCAGCACCGTGCCCAGGATGATGGAGAAGACCGTCAGGCCCTCGATCCAGCTATTGCCCTTGACCAGCATGGTCGGGGGCAGCATTTCGGTGACGATTCCGTACTTGGCGGGGGAATAGGCCGCGGCGCCGATGCCGACAATGGCGTAGGCCGCGCAGATCAGGTAGGTCTGGTACTGGGGGGCGACGCCGATGCTGGCATACGAGAACATCAGCATGCAGCCGACCACCTTCAGCGCGTTGGTGGAGAACATCACGCGGCCCTTGGGGAAGGAATCCGCCAGCGCCCCGACGAAGGCGGCCAGGACCACATAGGCCAGCGCGAACGACCACTTCATCATGGGCGCCATCCAGTCCGGCCCATGCAGCTCCTGTATCAAGGCGATGGCTGCAATGAACAGCGCGTTGTCCGCCAATGACGAGAAGGCCTGCGCGGCCATGACCAGATAGAAACCACGTTTCAAGAATGTCCCCGTTCTCAGGCCTGGCCCCGGCCAGTCCGCGTGAAAATTTATGTGTCGCGCAAAAAAGTGTCAGGGAGTATAGCCGGACCTCAGGTGGCGGCCATTGAGCGTTTGCCCGCGGGTTGACCGCCGGCAAGCCTCAGGGACAACTCGTCTTGACCCTTGCTGACGTTTGGGGACAGACTGCCTGCGGTATCATACGACCCATGTGTAAGCCGGCCCTCCAGGGGCCGGTTTGCAATCTGTGCGGCAGGTCCGTTAACGCCTTTCGTTCAACCCACCCCGTCGTCATCGTATTGTGCGTCTTACTCAGCTAAAACTCGCCGGCTTCAAGTCCTTCGTCGATCCCACCGTGATTCCCGTGCCCAGCCAACTGGTGGGCGTGGTGGGTCCCAATGGCTGCGGAAAATCGAACATCATTGATGCCGTGCGCTGGGTGCTGGGCGAGGCCAAGGCCTCGGAACTGCGCGGCGAGTCCATGCAGGACGTCATTTTCAACGGCTCCGGCAACCGCAAGCCGGCGGCGCGGGCCTCGGTGGAAATGGTGTTCGACAACAGCGAAGGGCGCGCCGCCGGCCAGTGGAGCACCTACGCGGAAATCGCCGTGCGCCGCGTGCTGACCCGCGATGGCACCAGCAGCTACTTCGTCAACAACCAGCAGGTCCGCCGCCGCGACATCCACGACATCTTCCTGGGCACCGGCCTGGGCGCCCGCGGCTACGCCATCATCGGCCAGGGCATGATCAACCGCCTGATCGAGGCGCGCCCCGAAGAACTGCGGGTGTTCCTGGAAGAGGCGGCCGGGGTGTCGCGCTACAAGGAACGGCGCCGCGAGACCGAAAACCGCCTGTCCGACACGCGCGAGAACCTGACCCGCGTCGAAGACATCCTGCGCGAACTCAACAGCCAGCTGGAAAAGCTGGAGGCGCAGGCCGAAGTGGCCACGCGCTACCGCGAGCTCCAGGCCGACGGCGAAAAGAAGCAGCACGCGCTGTGGTTCCTGAAGGAAACCGGGGCGCGCGAAGAACGCGCCAAGAAGGCCCAGGAGATGGCGCAGGCCCAGAACGAGCTGGAAGCCGCCATCGCCGGCCTGCGGGCGGGCGAAGCTGCGCTGGAGTCCCGCCGCCAGGCCCATTACGCCGCCAGCGACGCGGTGCACACCGCCCAGGGCGGACTGTACGAAGCCAACGCCCAGGTCAGCCGCCTGGAAGCCGAAATCCGCCACGTGGTCGATTCCCGCAACCGCCTGCAGGCGCGCCGCGACCAGCTGCAGCAGCAGATCGGCGAGTGGACCGCCCAGCGCGAACATTGCACCGAACAGATCGCCCAGGCCGAGGAAGACCTGGCCGCGGGCGCCGCCCGCACCGAAGAGGCGCGCGCCAAGGCCGAGGACGCCCAGGCCGCGCTGCCGGCCGTGGAGCAGCGCGTGCGCGAAGCCGCCTCGGGGCGCGACGAGATGCGCGCCGCGCTGGCCCGCGTCGAACAGAATCTGGCCCTGGTGGCGCAGTCGCAGCGCGACGCCGACCGCCAGATGCAGGCGCTGGACCAGCGCCGCGAGCGCCTGCAGCAGGAATTGCGTGAACTGCACAGCCCTGATCCGGTGCGCCTGGAGCAACTGGCCGGCGACCGTGTCGCCGGCGAGGACCAGCTCGAGGAAGCCCAGGAAGCGCTGGCCACCCTGGAAGGCCGCGTGCCGGAAGCGGATGCCGAGCGCAGCCGCGCCCAGGCCGCCGCCCAGACCGACGTGCAGAACCTGGCGCGCCTGGAGGCCCGCCTGTCGGCCCTGGTGAAGCTGCAGGAAGACGTGCAGAAGCAGGGGGCGCTGGAACCCTGGCTGGCCAAGCATGAGCTGGCCGGGCTGTCGCGCCTGTGGCAGAAGCTGCACATCGAACCCGGTTGGGAAACCGCCCTGGAAGCCGCCCTGCGCGAGCGCATGGCCTCCATGGAAGTGCGCAACCTGGATTGGGCCCGCGCCTTCGCCGAGGATGCGCCGCCGGCCCGTCTGGCCTTCTACCAGTTGCCGGTCGCGGCGCCGGCGCCCGCCGCGCCTGCCGGCCTGACGCCGTTGGCCAGTCTGCTGCGCATCACCGATCCCGACCTGCGCACCCTGCTGAACGAGTGGCTGGGCGACATCTATACCGCTACCGACGTGACCCAGGCCCTGGCCATGCGCGCCAGCCTGCCCGCGGGCGGCGCCTGCGTGGTCAAGGCCGGCCACCTGGTCGACGCCCATAGCGTGCGCTTCTACGCGCCGGATTCCGAGCAGGCCGGCCTGTTGGCGCGCCAGCAGGAAATCGAGAACCTGCAGCGCGAGATCAAGGCGCAGCAGCTGATTGCCGACCAGGCGCGCGCCGCGGTCGCCCGCGCCGAAGTCGCCTGGCAGCAGGTGTCCCAGGCCATTGCGCCGGCGCGCCAGCGCGTGGCGGAAGTCACCCGCCGGGTGCATGACATCCAGCTTGAGCACTCGCGCCTGCAGCAGCAGGCCGAGCAATCCGGCGAGCGCGCCTCGCGGCTGCGCCAGGACCTGGAAGAAATCAAGGTCCAGGAAGAAGATCTGCGCGCCGCCCGCGAAGAGGCCGAGGCCCGCTTCGAGGCCCTGGACGAAGAGCTGGCCGAACACCAATCCCGTTTCGCCGATGCCGAGATCGACGGCGAAACCCTGGCGGCCCAGGCCGAAGCGGCCCGCGCCGGCCTGCGCGAACTCGAACGCGCCGCCCAGGAAGCCGAATTCGCCGAACGCGGCGTCCAGGTCCGCATCACCGACCTGCAGCGCAACCAGCAATTGGCCGCCGACCAGAGCCAACGCGGCAGCGTCGAGCTGGAACAGTTGCTGGTGGACCTGGCCGAACTGGACGCCTCGGCCTCCCAAGCCGGCCTGCAGGACGCCCTGGAAGCGCGCGCCGAGCGCGAGGAAGCGCTGTCGCGCGCGCGCCAGGAACTCGAAAACCTGGCGGCCCTGCTGCGCGGCGCGGACGAAGACCGCCTGCAGCAGGAGCAGACGCTGGAACCGCGGCGCGCCCGCATCATGGAATTGCAGTTGCAGGAACAGGCCGCCCGCCTGGCCGAGGAGCAGTTCACCGAACAGCTGAACGCGCGCGAGGTCGATCGCGAGGCGCTGGCCCAGGATCTGGCCAACCAGTCCGACGAATGGCGCCGCGCCAGCTGGCTGCAGTCTGAAGTCGGCCGCATTTCGCGCCAGATCGAATCCCTGGGCTCGGTCAACCTGGCCGCGCTGGACGAATTGAACACCTCGCGCGAGCGCAAGGGCTTCCTGGATTCGCAAAACCAGGACCTGATGAGCGCCATCGAGACCCTCGAGGACGCCATCCGCAAGATCGACCGCGAGACGCGCGAGCTGTTGCAAGAGACCTTCAACGTCGTCAACGGCCACTTCGGCGAGCTGTTCCCCAAGCTGTTCGGCGGCGGCGAGGCCAAGCTGAGCATGACGGGCGAGGAAATCCTCGACGCCGGCGTGCAGGTCATGGCCCAGCCTCCGGGCAAGCGCAACAGCACCATCCACCTGCTGTCCGGCGGCGAAAAGGCCCTGACCGCGACCGCCCTGGTGTTCGCGCTGTTCAAGCTCAACCCCGCGCCGTTCTGCCTGCTGGACGAGGTGGACGCGCCGCTGGACGACGCCAACACGGAACGCTACGCGAATCTGGTCGCCAACATGAGCGAGCAGACCCAGTTCCTGTTCATCTCGCACAACAAGATCGCGATGCAGATGGCCAAGCAACTGATCGGTGTAACCATGCAAGAGCAAGGGGTTTCGCGTATCGTTGCGGTAGACATAGACTCGGCCGTCCAGATGATGGCCTCCGAAGCGGCATAAACCCAATATTCAGAAGGGCGTCGGGGTTTCGGCGCGGGATTTATACATGAGTGATTTGCAGATCGGGCTGATAGCCCTGGGCGTATTGCTGATACTGCTGGTGCTGGGATTCAACTGGTGGCAGGACCGGCGTGTCCGGCGCAAGATGCAGACCCATTTCCCCTCCACCGAACAGGATCCGCTGTTGGGGGCGGGCGCGGCAACCGGCGCTGCGTCGGCTGCGGGCGCCGCGGCGGCGCGCCGCGAACCCGGCATGGGCGGCGAGACCCCTCGTGCCCAGCCCGGCCAGCCGGCGCCGGTCGATCCCGGCAGCGATGCCGACGATACCGAAGAACCCGATCCCGCCTGCGAAGTGGTCATCGAGATCAACTTCGCCGACACCGTGCGCGGCGCCGACTTGCTGCCCTACATGCAAAGCCTGCGCCACGTCGGCCGCAAGCCCATGCGCGTGTTCGCGGAAACCGACCAGCGCCGCCACCGTGCGCGTGTCCATGCCGGCGAATCCTATGCGTCCATGCAACTGGCCGTGCTGCTGGCCAACCGCAGCGGTCCGCTGACCGCCATCGAATGGTCCCAAGCCTGGGCCCGCGCCCAGGACATGGCCGAGCGCTTCGACGCCACCATTGAAGGTCCGGACCAGCAGGCCGTGCTGGAGCAGGGCGCCCGCCTGGACGACACCTGCGCCGCCCTGGATACCCAGGTCGGCCTGACCTTGTTGCTAGGCACCGCCCAACCCGCGGCCGAAGTGCTGTCGGTGGCGCGCGACCTCGGTTTCGTCTCGGACGGCAGCCGCCTGGCCTGGCCGGCGGAAAATGGCGTGGCCCGCTTCACGCTGGCGCGCGGCGACGGCGCGGCGTTCGATGCCGGCATGGGCGGAATCGAACGCCTGTACCTGCTGCTGGACGTGCCCTGCAGCCCGGCGGACGAGCGCGCTTTCGGCCGCATGGTCGATGTGGGCCGCGACCTGGCTGCCCGCCTGCGCGCGGACCTGGTCGACGATCAGGGCAAGCCGCTGGCCGATGGTTCGGAAACGGTCATCGACGAGCGCCTCCAGGTGCTGTTCGGCCAGCTTGAACAAGCGGGCCTGCCCGCCGGCAGCGAGCGCGCCCTAAGGGTGTTTGCGTAAATGAACAGCACGTCTGGCGGTGAAAGCGCGGCGCAGGCCGCGGCGCGCTTGCGCGCCGAAATCGAACAGCACAACGTTCGCTATTACGTCTACGACGAACCGTCGATCTCGGATGCCGAGTACGACGGACTGATGCGCGAATTGCAGGCCCTGGAGGCCGAGCATCCGGAACTGGTGACGCCGGAGTCGCCCACGCAGCGCGTGGGCGCGGCGCCCGTCTCCGCCTTTGGCAGCGTGCGCCACGTGGTACCGATGCTGTCGCTGGGCAACGCCTTCGACGAAGAGGACGTGGCGGCTTTCGACCGCCGCGTCACCGATACGCTGCGCGGCGCGGGCCTGCTGGGTCCGGCGCAGCAAGCCGATTACTTCTGCGAACTCAAGCTGGACGGGCTGGCGATCAGCCTGCGCTACGAGGACGGCCGCCTGGTGCAGGCCGCCACCCGCGGCGACGGCCAGACCGGCGAGGACGTTACCTCGAATATCCGCACCATCAAGGCGATTCCGCTGCAGCTCAAGGGGACGTTCCCCAAGGTGCTGGAAGTCCGCGGCGAAGTCCTGATGAACCGCGCCGATTTCGAAAAACTGAACCAGGCCCAGGCCAAGCGCGACGAAAAAGTCTTCGTCAATCCGCGCAATGCCGCCGCGGGCAGCCTGCGCCAGCTGGATCCGCGCATCACCGCCAAGCGGCCGCTGCGCTTCTTCGCCTATGGCTGGGGCGAGGTCCAGGGCTTGGCGGGCGCGCAGGGCGGCCTGTTCGCCGAAGCGTCGGCGGGTGCGGCCGAGGCCTCGCAATTGCCCGAGAAATCCCATGGCGCCATGCTGGACTGGCTGGCCTCGCTGGGCCTGCCGGTCAATGTCAAGCACAACCACCGCGCCAGCGGCGCCGAGGGCCTGATGGCCTTCTACGCCAAGGTCGGCAAGCTGCGGCCCGAGCTGCCCTACGACATCGACGGCGTGGTCTACAAGGTGGACTCGCTGCCGGCGCAAAAGGTGCTGGGCTTCGTGGCGCGTGCGCCGCGCTTTGCGCTGGCGCACAAGTTCGCCGCCGAAGAGGCCACCACCACCTTGCTCGATATCGAGGTGCAGGTGGGCCGCACCGGCGCCATCACGCCGGTCGCGCGCCTGAAGCCGGTGTTCGTGGGCGGGGTCACCGTCACCAACGCCACGCTGCACAACGAAGACGAGATCCGCCGCAAGGACGTGCGCATCGGCGATACGGTCATCGTGCGCCGCGCGGGCGACGTGATTCCCGAAGTGCTGGGCCCGGTGCTGGAAAAGCGGCCGGACGACGCGCGCGAATTCGTCATGCCCACGGCCTGTCCGATTTGCGGCTCCGCCATCGAACGCCTGGAAGACGAGACCATCGCGCGCTGCACCGGCGGCCTGTTCTGCGGCGCGCAGCGCAAGCAGACGCTCTGGCACGCCGCCAGCCGCAAGGCGCTGGATATCGAAGGCCTGGGCGAGAAGCTGGTGGACCAGCTGGTCGACAGCGGCCGGGTCAAGACCCTGGCTGACCTGTACAGCCTGCGCCCGCTGGAGTTGGTGGGGTTGGACCGCATGGGCCAGAAGTCCGCCGACAATCTGGTGGCCGCCATCGACAAGGCGCGCGCGCCGGCCTTGAACCGACTGCTGTACGCGCTGGGCATCCGCCACGTGGGCGAGACCACGGCCCGCGACGTGGCACGCCATTTCGGCAGCATCGACGCCATCATGGACGCCGATGAGGACGCCTTGTCCTCCGTGCCCGATGTGGGCCCGGTGGTGGCGGCCTCGATTCGCCGCTTCTTCGCCGAGCAGCACAACCGCGACGTGATCGAACAGCTCAAGGCGCAGGGCGTGAATCCCGTGGCCGAGGCGGCGCCGCAAGCGACCACCCTGGCCGGCAAGACCTTCGTGCTGACCGGCACCCTGCCCAACTGGACGCGCGAAGAAGCCTCGATGCGCATCCAGGCCGCCGGCGGCAAGGTCAGCGGTTCGGTGTCCAAGAAGACGGCCTATCTGGTGGCCGGCGAAGATTCCGGCAGCAAGCTCGCCAAGGCGCAGGAATTGGGCGTGGCGGTGCTGGACGAAGACGCACTGAAAGCCTTGCTGGGCGAGCAGGGCGGCTGAGGCCGTCCGGCCGCCAGATCCAGATTAGATCGTGCTGCGCGGCATCATGTCGCGGATGGTGGCGGCTGCGTGTTGCAGGGCGGGCAGATGCTGGCGCTTCAACTCGTCTGGCGAGCGCGATCCAAGCACCATGCTGACGCTCAAGCCCGCCACGGCCTTGCCCTCGTGGTTGTACAGCGGCACGGCCACGCCCGCGAAACCGTCCACCAATTCGCTGACCGAAATGCAGTAGCCGTCCTGGCGCACCTGCCGGATCAGCTTGCGCAGGGCGCTGCGCGACACCGTCGTGTAGGGCGTCAGGCGCTTGAGGTCCGCGTTTTCCAGATACTCGTCGAGCGCTTCGTCATCCAGCGTGGATAGCAGCGTGCGGCCCAGCGAATGGGCGTAGGCGGGCAGGCGGCTGCCTACCGACAAGTCCAGCTTGAGCAGCTTGGGGCCTTCCTCGCGCGCCAGGAACACGACGTGCTGCCGGTCCAGCACGCCCAGCGAGCAGGTTTCGCCCACGGTCTGCGCGACTTCGCGCATGGTCGCGCGGGTCAGCTTGGGCAGGCTGAGCGAAGCGAAATAGGCGTATCCCAGGTCCATGACCTTGGGCGTGGGCGAGAAATCCCTGCCGTCCTGGCGCACATAGCCCAGCTTTTCCAGCGTCAGCAGGATGCGCCGCGATGCCGCGCGCGTCACGTCCAGTTGTTCGGCAGCTTCCTGCACGGTCACGCTGGCCACGCCCGTGGCGTAGATCTGCAGCAATTGCAGGCCATTGGCCAGGCTGTCCAGAAATTCCTCTTTCCTTTCTTTCGGTTCCGGCAATGTCGTGTCCATGTATCGGCGGTCTTGTCGTTGGAAGTTCGATTGTAGTTTGACATCCGCCGCAATCTCCATAAAATGCGAATTAGCGAACAATTGTTCGTTAATTAGATGGGTCGGCCAGGGCACCCGCCCGGTACGTCCCGCAACAACGGAGACATGCCATGTGCAGGAGACTATTGAGCGCCTTGGGCGCATGCGCCCTGGCGGCGGGGATGGCGGCCACTTCCGCCGCCAGCGCGGCCGAGGCCTATCCCAGCAAGCCCATCCGCTTCGTGGTGCCCGCCGCGGCTGGCGGTCCCACTGAAATCGTCACCCGGCTGCTGGCTGAATGCATGACCCAGAGCATGGGCGTGTCGGTCATCGTCGAGGCCAAGCCCGGAGCGGGCGGCAACATCGGCGCGGACGCCGTGGCCAAGTCGGCCCCGGACGGCTACACCATCCTGATGGGCACGATAGGCACCAACGCCATCAACCAGACCCTGTACAAGTCCATGCCGTTCCAGCCGCTGAAGGACTTCGCGGCGGTAACGCAGGTCGTGTCGTATCCGCTGGTCGTGGTGGTCAATCCCAAGCTGCCCATCTACTCGGTGGCGGACCTGATCGCCTACGCCAAAGCCAACCCCGGCAAGCTCAACCGCGCCTCGGGCGGCAGCGGCACTTCCATGCACATGTCCGGCGAGCTGTTCAACGAGATGGCGGGCGTGCAGATGCAGCACATCCCTTACAAGGGCAGCCTGCCGGCGCTCACCGACGTGATCGGCGGGCAGGCCGACCTGGCCTTCGACAGCCTGGTCATCGCCCAGCCCCTGATCAAGGCCGGCAAGCTGCGCGCCATCGCCGTGACCGGTCCGCAGCGTTCCCCGGCCGCGCCCGACGTGCCGACCGTGGCCGAAACCCTGCCTGGCTACGCCATGACGTCCTGGATAGGCGTGTTCGCGCCCGCCGGCACGCCGCGTCCCATCGTCGAACGCCTGCAGCAGGAAATCGCCCGGGCGCTGGCTGATCCCCGCGTGCGCGAGCAATTGGTCTCGCAGGCCGCCGACCCTGTAGCCAGCAAGCCCGACGACTTCGCCCGCTTCACCGCCGACGAAACCGAGAAGTGGGCGCCCGTGGTCAAGGCTTCCGGCGCATCGGTTTCCTGAATCCCCAAAGAGGAGTGACACATGCAGTCCATCGATTTTCAGGCCCGCCGCAAGCGCGTCGCCCAGCACGCGCGCGAACTCGGCTTTGACGCCTACCTGGGCACCCGCCAGGGCGCGCTGCATTACCTGAGCGGCGCGTTCATGCCCTGGCGCGGCGCCGTGCTGGTCACCGCCGACGGGCATTGCGAGTTCATTTACTGGGCCATGGACGCCTCGCGCGTGCGAGCCGAAGGCCATCAGATGGAGATGTACGAGTTCGAGTTCTCGGACTTTCCGCAACTGATACGCCAGCGTCTGGAGCACCACGGGTTGACGCGGGGCAAGGTCGCGCTGGACCTGTCGCACCCGGGGGCGGCGCAGGTGGCGCCGGGCATGCTGACGGCCGCCGAATACTTCGACCTGACCAGCCATTTGCCCGACATCAAGTTCGAGAACGGCGTGGACGTGATCGACGACGTCATGCTGATCAAGGACGCGGCCGAGATCGAGCGCCTGCGCCATGCGGCGGAGGTGTCCGACTACGGTTTCGAGCAGGGCATGAATGCGGTGCGGGCCGGGGCGACCGAGAACGAGATAGCCGGCGAGATCGAGCGTGCAATCCGGCGGCGGGGCAGCACCTGGTCCTGGGCCGTGACGGGCGGCACCGAAGTCGGCGCGGGCGAGCGCACGGGCTTTCTACGGGGCGTCACCCAGCAGGCGACGGACCGCGCGATCCGGCCGAATGAATTCGTGATCCTGGACCTGCATCCGCTGCTGGATCTCTATATGGCGGATACCGCCTTGCCCGTGTTCCTGGGCAAGCCGGACCCGGCGCAGAGCAAGCTGATCGATTGTTGGGAAGAAACCGTACAGACCATGTTGGCGTCCCTGACGCCCGGTAGGCCGATAGCGGAGTGTGCCAGCCGTGGCATCGCCGTGTTCGAAAAGCATGGCTTGAGCGAGTTCGGCCTGCCCCTGTTCGGCCATGGCCTGGGCACCTGCGCGCGTACCCGGCCCTTCATCAATCTGCGCAGCCGCGACCTCGTCACGCCCGGCATGGTGGTGGCGCTGGGCACGCATCTGTACCGCCCGGGCCTGGGCGGCATGCGGCTGGAGTACCCGGTGCTGATCGGCGAGCACGGCGCGGAGCCGCTGGTGCGCACCGAGGCCCGCGTGCACCGTCTTCCCTGAACCTAGGCAGGAGCCCCATGATGAAAGCGATACCCCTGAGCCCGCTGATCGGCGCGGCCGTGCATGACGTGGATCTGGAAACGCTGGACGACGCGGCGTTCGAGGATGTGAACGCGCTGTTCCTGCGCCATCAGTTGCTGGTTTTCAAGAACCAGCGCCTGTCGCCCGAAGGCCAGCTGCGCTTCAGCCGCCGCCTGGGCGAGCTGGATATCCACGTGCTGGCCCAGTACAACCACGCTGAGTATCCCGAGATATTCGTGCTGTCCAACGAGGTCAAGAACGGCGTGCCGGCAGGCATCGCCGACGGCGGTTCGTACTGGCATTCGGATTTCGCCTTCCGCGAATGTCCGGCCAAGGCCACCATCCTCAATGCCCAACTGATACCGCCGGAAGGCGGCAACACCTTGTTCATCAATATGTACCGGGCCTACGAGGAACTGGACGGCGCCGTCCAATCCCAGCTGGCGGGCCTGCAGGCAGTGCACCGCTACCGGCCCAAGAACACCAGGGCCGAGGAGGGCACCCAGGTGAAGATGGACGCCAGCCAACTGGCAGGCACGCCTGACGTGGAACACCCCATCGTGCGCACGCATCCGGAGACGGGTCGCAAGGCGCTGTATGTGCACCCTGGCATGACCGCCGAAGTATCCGGCTGGGGCGAGGCGGACAGCCAGGAACTGCTGGAACGCCTGTTCGCGCATTGCACGCAGGAGAAGTACCAGTACGCGCTGCAATGGGAGCCGGGCGACGTGGTCATGTGGGACAACCGCTGCGTGATGCACAAGGCCACCACCCGCGAACTGCCAGCCAGCATGCGGCGCACGATCTACCGCACGACGGTCATGGGCGAGCGTCCCGTCTAGGAGCCGCCGGTGGCCGCAAACCAGCTCATCGATCATGCCGCTGGCGTGGCGCAGGTCGACTCCCTGCCGCTGGACAGTGGCGAGGCCTTGGCGCCAGCCCGGCTGGCCTGGGCCCGCTACGGCCCGCCGCCAGAGCGCGCGCGTGCCGTGGTGTTGCTGCTGCATGGCATATCGGGCAGCCAGCAGGCCTTGAGGACGGACGAGGGGGAGGTCTATCCCGATGCCGGCTGGGCCAGCCCCTGGTTGGGGCCGGGGGCGGCGCTGGACACGCGCGACACCTGCGTGCTGGCGCCCAATGCACTGGGATCGTGCTTTGGCAGCAGCGCGCCGACCGGCGCCGCGGCCAGCGCGTTTCCAGCCGTATCGATCTCCGATGGCGTGCGCCTGCAGGGGGAATGGCTGCGCGCGATCGGCGTCGAACGGCTGGATGCCGTGGTGGGCTATTCCTTTGGCGGTTACCAAGCTTTCCAGTGGGCGGTGGCCGCGCCGCTATCCGTCGGACGGGTCGTGGCGCTGGCCTCGGCGCCGCGCGGCGGCGGCAGCATGGCGGACGCGCAGCGCCTGCGGCGACTCGCTGCTGCGATTGACTCGGACGATGCGGATGCGTGGAACGAATGGGTCGAACTGCGCTGTGCGACCTTGCGCCGCTACGGCTATGCCCGGTGGCTGGCCGACGCTGGCGAGTCCGACGTGGAGCCGCGCTTGCGGGCCGAGGCTGGGGCCTGGGCGGCGAGCTTCTCGCCTTGGTCCATGGCGGCGCTCAGGACGTCGGCCTGCCGCTACGACGCACGCGGCGCGCTGCTGGAGTCGGCCACACCCATGCGCTGGCTGCGTTGCGCGTCGGACGAGCTGTTCGCGCCGGATGATCCGGCCGCCCAGGCGCAGCTCCCGTATCCCGGCAATGTCGTTCAGGTGAGTGTGGCGGGGCGCTACGGTCACCTGTCACCGCTGCTGGAGGGGCCTCTCTGGAATGCCCATCTGAGGCAGGCGCTGGCCTAGCGGGCGGGGAGCCGGCCCGGCCCAGGAAATGCAGGCGAAAAAATGCCCGCTTGCGCGGGCATTTTTCATCTGTGCGGCAAGGCTTACTGGATCTTGGCCTTTTCGCGCAGTTCCTTCTGGTAGTCGGCCAGGGTTTGCTGGCGCAGCATTTCTTCCAGCTGCGGGCGCACCTGGTCGAGCGGCGGGAATTCCACCGGACGGGTGTCGTCGACCATGATGATGTGCCAGCCGAACTGGGTTTGCACCGGCTTGTCGACCAGTTCGCCCTTCTTCAGCTGCGTCACGGCTTGCGCGAACGGCTGGACGTAGTTGGTCGGGGGAGCCCAACCCAGGTCGCCACCCTTTTCGGCGCTGCCGGGGTCCTTGGAATTCTTCTTGGCCAAGTCGTTGAACTTGCTCTTGTTGCTCTTGATCTGGGCCAGCAGGTCGTTCGCCGTCTTCTCGTCTTCGACGAGGATGTGGCGGACCTTGTATTCCATCTTGCCGGCCTGTTCCTTCTTGATCTTCTCGTACTCAGCCGTGACCTTGGCGTCCGACACCGGGTGCTTGGCCAGGTAGTCGGCCATCAGGGCGCGGACCAGGATGCCTTGGCGGGCCAGCTCGACTTCGGTCTGGACGTCGGCCTGCTTGGCGATGCCGCTGGCTTCGGCGGCTTGCACGAAGATCTGGCGGTTGATCATTTCCTGCTTGACCTGTTCGCGCAGTTGCGGCGAATCGGTGGCGCCCTGGCTGACCAGCAGCTTGACGAATTGATCCAGGCTCTTTTGCGGAATGGCCTTGCCGTTGACGGTAGCCACGTTCTGAGCGAAAGCCGGCACGGCGATGACGCAGGCTGCAGCCAGCATGACGATGCGTTTCATGAATATCCTTTTACTTTCTATTTGGGAGCCTGGGCATCTAGCGCAAGCGCATGAATCGGATAGGGGATCAAATCTTGCAAATGATGATACACCAGCCTATGCCGCGCAACGGCCGAGAGCCCCGCAAAGCAAGGCGCTACGATGATCACGCGATAGTGGCCGGCGCCGTTTTTACTGCCTTCGTGGCCGGCATGCAAATGCGAGTCGTCCAGGATGTCCAGGCTGACGGGTTCCAGGACGGCTAGCCGCTCCCGGATCAGGGAAATGCGGTCGGTGGTGTCTGACATGGAGGTATAGGTTTAGTTCCGGCGCGGGCAGGGGGCGCGGGCCGGGGAATCGGACGGCTTCAGGGCTGGCGGGGCGGGGTGTCGGAGGAGGGGGCCTGATCCTCCGTCTGGATGTGCTTGCCCAGCCAGATCGACTGGCCGATCACGAAGACCACCATCAGGCCCATCAGGCCGAAGGCCTTGAAGCTGACCCATTGAGATTCGGTGAAATGGCCGGAAAACGCCACGTACAGGTTGAGCGCGCCCGCGATCAGGAAGAAGCCGGCCCAGACCAGGTTCAGCCGCTCCCAGGCGGCGTCAGGCAGCTGGATCTGCTTTTCCATCAGGCGGCGGATCAGGTTGCGGCCGAACAGCAGGCGCGCAAACACCAGCGCGCCGCCGAATAGCCAATACAGCACCGTGGGCTTCCACTTGATGAAGACGTCGCTGTGCAGCCAGATCGTGGCCCCGCCGAATACCAGGATGACGGTCAGGTTGATCCAGTGCATGGCCTCGGTGGCGCGGCCCGTCGCCTTCAGCCAGACGATCTGCAGCACGGCCGCGGCCATGGCGACGCCCGTGGCGATGAAAATGTCCGTGTACCGATAGGCAATGAAGAACAGGAACAGCGGAAACAGGTCGAACAGGAACTTCTTCATTCAGTCTTCTATGGGTTCAAACGTCATCGACAGGGAATTGATGCAATAGCGCAGTCCGGTGGGCTCGGGGCCGTCGGGGAAGACGTGTCCCAGGTGCGAGTCGCAGACGTTGCACAGCACTTCGGTGCGGACCATGCCGTGGGTGGTGTCGCGTTCTTCGCGCACCAGTTCCGGATCCAGCGCCTGGAAATAGCTGGGCCAGCCGCAGCCGGCATCGAATTTGGTGTCGGAAGCGAACAGCGCCGTGCCACAGCCCACGCAGCGGTAGATGCCGTGGCTGAACGTATTCCAGTAGCGCCCGGTGAAGGCCCGTTCGGTACCCTTTTCACGGGTGACGACGTATTCTTCGGGGGAAAGCTGGGCACGCCATTCGGCGTCGGATTTTCGTACTTTGTCCATATGAGCTCTTGGAGTCCCGATGCCCGAAATGGTTCGGGCATAATCCCGCCCCATGTTAATCGAGTTTGACCAGGCGGTTGTTTCCACGCCCCAGGCGCAAGTGCTGAATGGGGTGAGCCTGACGCTGGCCGAACGCCGCATCGGCATCGTCGGTCCCAATGGCGCCGGCAAGAGCACGCTGGCGCGGCTGATCAACGGCTTGGTGCTGCCTTCCGCTGGCAGCGTCAGGGTGGGCGGGCTGGACACCCGCCGCGACCTGAAGGCTGTCCGTCGTCAGGTCGGTTTCGTATTCCAGAATCCCGAAAATCAGATTGTCTTCCCCATCGTCCGCGAGGACCTGGCGTTCGGCCTGAAGCATCTGGCCCCGGACCGGCAGCAACGCGAAGCCCGCATCGACGCCCAATTGGGCCACCTGGGCGTGGGCCATCTGGCGGACCGGACCAGCCACACGCTGTCCGGCGGCGAACGCCAACTGGTGGCGCTGGCCGCGGTGCTGGTGATGGAGCCGGCGCTGATCGTGTTCGACGAACCCACTACCCAGCTGGATCTGCGCAACCGTAATCGTGTGCGCGATGCCATTGCGGGCCTGCCCCATGACGCCATCGTCGTCAGCCACGATCTGGAGCTGCTGGAGGATTTCGACCGGGTCGTGGTGGTGCGCGACGGCAATATCGCGGCCGACGACAAGCCGGCCGCCGCGCTGCGCTGGTACCGGGAGCACTGCGCATGATGGAACCGCTGTACGTCGCGGGCGACTCCTTCCTGCACCGGCTGCCGGCGTGGCTGAAGCTGTTGGCCCTGATGGCGGCGGGCGCGGGCCTGTTCCTGTTGCGTGACCCGCGTTGGCTGGCGCCAGCCTTCCTGGCGGCGGCCGCGCTGGTCTGGTCCACGGGCGTGGCCGCAGCCACGGTCTGGCGCCAGGTAAAAGGATTGGCATGGGTGCTATTGGCCGTGGGCGCGTTCACCGCCTGGTTCCAGGGCGGGATGGAGGCGCTGGCCGTGCTGCTGCGCGTCGCTGCGATGGTCGGGCTGGCATTGGCTGTCACGCTCGCCACCCGCACGTCCGATCTGATCGCCGTCTGCGAAAAGGCGCTGATGCCGCTTGAACGCATGCGGCTGGTGGATGCCGGCAAGGTCGCGCTGGCCCTGGCGCTGGCCCTGCGTTTCGTGCCCGAGATCTGGCGCAATTTCCAGGAAATCCGCGAAGCGCAGGCGGCCCGCGGGCTGGGCGCCAATCCGGTGGCGCTGATCGTGCCCCTGATCGTGCTGACGCTGAAAAGGGCGCAGGAAGTATCCGAAGCAATAGACGCGCGCAGCCACTGAGGGCTGCGCGCCCTGTTCCATCTCCCAAAGGGGAAAAACCGTGAAATCCAGTAATACCGTGCTGATTGCGCTGTTCGCGGCGCTGATCGTGGTCCTGAGTCTGATTCCGCCGATTCCGCTGCCGGCCATCCCGGTGCCGGTGACGCTGCAGACCCTGGGGGCCATGCTGGCGGGCGCGATGCTCGGACCCGTCCGCGGCGCGCTGGCCTGCCTGCTGTACCTGGCGCTGGCGGCGGTCGGGCTGCCCGTGCTGCCGGGCGGCCGGGGAGGGCTGGGCGCCTTCTTTGGGCCAACGGGCGGCTTCCTTGTCGGCTTGGTAGTGGGCGCCTTCGTGACGGGCTGGCTGGCGCGCAGCCTCGCGGGACGCGCCGTCGGCGGCTGGGCGAAGTTCGCCGGCTATGTGGTCGCATGCGTGGTCGGCGGCATCGCCGTGGTCTACGCCTGCGGCGTGCCATGGCTGGCCGCGGTGACGAAGATGGGCCTGGCCAAGGCGGCGATGGCGGTAGCCGTATTCCTGCCCGGCGACTTGGCCAAGGCCGTGGTCGCGGCCTGGGTAGCGTCGCGGGTTGAGCGCGTGTGGCCGATGTTGGGGCGCTGAGACGCGCGCCGCTTTCCAAGGGAATCCCCCAACTGACGGCTGGCGAACTTATCTAGTACAAGTTCGCCATTAACGAATGCGTTTGCTAAAACGTGTTTCGGGTAGCACATCAGGGAATTACCGGAGTTGCGCATCGTCATCTGATACTGTTTTAACCCTATAATATTTTTTTCTGTATAACTTTAACTAGGCTCGCCTTAGCCTCGACCGAGGCGCCCAAGAGCCACCACAGGAGACAAAAATATGCGCAAGCACTTCGGCTTGTCCGCGGCGGCTGCCGCCATTGCCCTGGCCCTGCCGCTACTGGCGAGCGCCCAGGTCAAGGTTGGCGTGACCGTGTCCAGCACCGGCCCCGCCGCGTCGCTGGGTATCCCCGAGCGCAACACCGTGGCCCTCCTGCCCAAGGAAGTGGCCGGCCAGAAGATCGAATGGATCGTCCTGGACGACGCTACCGACACGACGCAAGCCGTCAAGAACTCGCGCAAGCTGGCCACCGACGACAAGGTCGACGTGCTGATCGGCACCTCGGTCACGCCGGGCTCGCTGGCCATGGTCGACGTGGCCGCCGAAGCCAAGGTGCCGATGATCAGCGTGGCCGCCAGCGCCAAGATCGTCGAGCCCGTGGACGACAAGCGCCGCTGGGTCTTCAAGACCCCGCAGAACGACGCGCTGATGGCCGGCGCCCTGGCTGACGCCATGGCCAAGTCCAAGGTCAAGACCCTGGGCTTCATCGGCTTTGCCGACGCCTACGGCGACGGCTGGCTGGACGTGATGCAAAAGGCCGCCAAGGCCAAGGGCATCGAAATCGTCGCCATCGAGAAGTACAGCCGCACCGACACCAGCGTGACGGGCCAAGTGCTCAAGCTGGTCGGCGCCAAGCCCGACGCCATCCTGATCGCCGGCGCCGGCACCCCCTCGGCCCTGCCGCAGAAGGAACTGAAGGCCCGCAACTACGGCGGCACCATCTACCAGACCCACGGCGCCGCCAACAACGACGTGCTGCGCGTTTGCGGCAAGGACTGCGACGGCATGCTGCTGCCCGCCGGCCCGCTGCTGGTCGCGGCTCAGTTGCCGGACAGCAACCAGGTCAAGAAATCGGCCCTGGCCTATGTGGAAGCCTACGAAAAGGCCAACGGCGCCGGTTCCACCAACACGTTCGGCGGCCACATGTGGGACGCCGGCCAGTTGGTCGTGGCCGCACTGCCGGTGGCGTTGAAGTCGGGCGCCAAGCCCGGCACGCCGGAGTTCCGCGCCGCCATGCGCGACGCCCTGGAAGGCGTGAAGGACCTGGCCGCCTCGCAAGGCGTGTTCAACATGTCGCCGACGGACCACGCCGGCTTTGACGAGCGCTCGCGCGTGATGGTCAAGGTGGAAGGCGGCAAGTGGGTCTACCAGCCCGGCCTGTAATCCCCAGGATCGCCCGATCCAAGGGTGCATAAAGCGCGGCGGCGCCCGCCGCGCGGCACCCCAGCAATGCTTCGCACCGGCCTTTCCGGCCGGTGTGTCGTATCAGTGTCCCGGGTGCGGCCGGAACACCAGAATAAATAAGGTTGTTAGATGGATTCCACAATTGCGCTGATCCTGCTGCAAGACGGTGTCGTCAACGGCGCCATCTATGCCCTCCTGGGCATGGCTCTGGTGCTGGTATTCGCCGTTACGCGCGTCATTTTCATTCCCCAGGGCGAGTTCGTGGCGTTCGGCGCCCTGACCCTGGCCATGCTGGTGGACGGCAAAGTGCCGGGCACCGCCTATCTCCTGCCGCTGTTGGGCGTCGTCTGCCTGGCGCTCGAGCTGCTGCGCGCGCTGCGCACCCGCAGCGCGGCCGCCTTGCCCAAGGCCATCGCCACCTGTGTGGTCCTGCCGCTGGCGCTGCTGTGGCTGACCGTGACCTACACCGCGCCCGGCAATTCGCTGTGGCTGAACATGCTGCTGACGCTGCTGCTGGTGATCCCGATGGGTCCGATGGTCTACCGCATCGTCTACCAGCCGCTGGCCGAAGCCACCGTGCTGGTGCTGCTGATCGTTTCCGTGGCCGTGCACTTCGCGCTCACCGGCCTGGCGCTGGTGTTCTTTGGCGCCGAAGGCTGGCGCACTCCCGCCTTCGTCAGCGGACAGATCGACCTGGGCTTCATGACCTGGTCGGCGCAAAGCCTGTTCGTGGTGGCGACCTGCGCCATCCTGATCATCGGCCTGTGGCTGTTCTTCGGCAAGACGCTGTATGGCCGCGCGCTGCGCGCCACGGCGGTCAATCGCCGCGGCGCCCGCCTGGTCGGCATCAGCACCACCATGTCCGGCAGCCTGACCTTCACGCTGGCTGTCGCCATCGGCGCCATGTCCGGCATGCTGATCGCGCCCATCACCACGGTGTATTACGACACCGGCTTCCTGATCGGCCTGAAGGGCTTCGTCGGCGCCATCATCGGCGGTCTGGCCAGCTACCCGGTGGCCGCCGCGGGCTCGCTGCTGGTGGGCGTGCTGGAATCCTTCTCGTCCTTCTGGGCCAGCGCCTATAAGGAAGTGATTGTCTTCACCCTGATTATCCCGGTTCTGGTGTGGCGTTCGTTCAGCACCCATCACGTGGACGAAGAGGAATAAACGTCATGAACCGCATTTTGCTCGTCCTCTTTCTCGTCGTCCTGGCGGGCCTGCCGCTGGTGTCGGCCACGCCCGAATTCTGGGTGACGCAACTCAACTACATCGGGCTGGCCAGCCTGGTGGTGCTGGGACTGGTGCTCCTGACCGGCGTGGGCGGCCTGACCTCGTTCGGCCAGGCCGCGTTCGTGGGCCTGGGCGCCTACACCACCGCCTTCCTGACCACGCAATACGATGTCTCGCCCTGGCTGGCGCTGCCGGCCGGGCTGGTCCTGACGGCCGTCGTGGCCTACCTGCTGGGCGCCATCACCCTGCGCCTGTCGGGCCACTACCTGCCGCTGGGCACCATCGCCTGGGGCCTGTCGCTGTACTTCCTGTTCGGCAACATCGACTGGCTGGGCAAGCATGACGGCATCGCCGGCATCGAGCCCATCAGCATCTTCGGCATGTCGCTGGCCAGCGGCCGCCACATCTATTACCTGATCTGGGTGTTCGTGCTGCTGGCGCTGTGGGCGACCCGCAACCTGCTGAACTCGCGTCCCGGGCGCGCCATCCGCGCGCTCAAGAGCGGCGCCGGCATGGCCGAATCCATGGGCGTGAACACCGCTGCCTACAAGGTCGTGATCTTCGTCTGGGCGGCATTGCTGGCCTGCGTGTCTGGCTGGCTCTATGCGCACATGCAGCGCGCCGTCAGCCCCAGCCCGTTCGGCATCAACTACGGCATCGAATACTTGTTCATGGCGGTGGTCGGTGGCGCCGGCTACGTCTGGGGCGCCTTGCTGGGCTCCAGCGTCATCCTGGTGCTGAAGGACCAGTTGCAGAACCTGTTGCCCAAGCTGCTCGATACCAACGCCAACTTCGAGATGATCGTCTTCGGCGTGCTGCTGATCCTGATGCTGCAATACGCCCGCAATGGCCTGTGGCCGATCCTGGCGGGCTGGTGGGGCAGCATCACCGGCGCCGACGGTTCGCGTCGCAACCTGGCGCCGCCCGCGCCGGCGCCGGCCCTGCCGACGCGCGCGCGTCCGCAAGCGGGCCAGGTGGTGCTCGAAGTCGATGCCATCCGCAAGGAATTCGGCGGCCTGGTCGCCGTCAATGACATTTCCTTCAAGGTCGCCTCAGGCGAAATCATGGGCCTGATCGGCCCGAACGGCGCCGGCAAGAGCACGACCTTCAACCTGATCAGCGGCGTGCTGCCGGTGACGCGCGGCAAGGTCACCTTCATGGGCCAGCGCATCGACAGCCGTTCGGCGCGCGAGATTGCCAAGCTGGGCGTGGGCCGCACCTTCCAGCACGTGCAACTGCTGCCCGGCATGACGGTGCTGGAGAACGTGGCGCTGGGCGCGCACCTGCGCTCGGACGTCGGCGTGCTGGCGGGCGCCTTGCATTCGGATCGCGCCCGCGAGGCGCAGCTGTTGCACGAAGCCGCGGAGCAGATCAAGCGCGTCGGCCTGGGCGAGTACCTGTACGAGCAGGCGGGCAACCTGGCGCTGGGCCAGCAACGCATCCTGGAAATCGCGCGCGCCCTGGCCTCCGACCCGGTATTGCTGCTGCTGGACGAACCCGCCGCCGGCCTGCGCTACAAGGAAAAGCAGGACCTGGCACGCGTGCTGGAACAGTTGCGAGCCGAGGGCATGAGCATTCTGCTCGTCGAACACGATATGGATTTTGTGATGCGTCTGACCAACCACCTCGTGGTGATGGATTTCGGCACCAAGCTGGCTGAAGGCGTGCCGGCCGACGTGCAAAAGAACCCGGCGGTGCTGGAAGCCTACCTGGGCGGCATCGATGACGACCTGCCCGAAGCGGACCAGGCCAAACCCGTGTCGGCAGGAGGCGTGTGATGAGCGCTCCCGTACTCGAAGTCACCAACCTGTCCGCCCGCTACGGCAAGGTGGGCGCGCTGGTGGGCGCCTCGCTCACCGTGCCCGCTGGCAGCATCGTTACCGTGATCGGCGCCAACGGCGCCGGCAAGTCCACCATGCTGAACGCCATGATGGGTGCGCTGCCGCAGACCGGCCACGCGGCCGGCACCGTGCAGTACGCCGGCACCGACGTGTCGGGCTGGCAGGTCGAACGCCGCGTCGCGGCCGGCATGTCGCTGGTGCCCGAGCGCCGCGAACTGTTCGGCACCATGTCGGTGGAAGACAACCTGCTGCTGGGCGGCTTCCGTCGCTACCGCGCCCGCGAAAGCGGCTGGCGCGACACGCTGAACGAAGTGTTCGACCTGTTCCCGCGGCTGCGCGAGCGCCGTGCGCAGCAGGCCGGCACCCTGTCGGGCGGCGAACGCCAGATGCTGGCCGTCGGCCGCGCGCTGATGGCCAAGCCCAACCTGTTGATGCTCGACGAGCCCAGCCTGGGCCTGGCGCCGCGCATCGTGCGCGAGATCTTCCACATCATCGCGCGCCTGCGCGAGACCGGCGTCGCGATCCTGCTGGTCGAACAGAATGCGCGCGCGGCGCTGCAAGTGGCCGATTACGGCTACGTACTGGAAACCGGCGAAGTCATCCTGCACGGCCCGGCGCGCGAGCTGGCCGGCGACCCGAAGGTCATCGAAAGCTATCTGGGTTTGGGCAAGGGCGGCGAACAAGGCTGATCGACCCCAAGCGCCTGAAGAGCCGGACGCCGCGAGGCGTCCGGCTTTTTTTTATCGTTCGAAGACTTCGACCACGCGGAAGCGTTCGCACGCCAGCATCATGTCCGGCGCATAGCCGCCGTTGCGGCCGAAGTAGGCGATGTGCGCGTCCCGCCAGGCCTCGTAGGGGCCTTCCCCTTCGGCCAGCGCGAACGCTTCATCGACCTGGTCGAAGCGCTGGATCAATACGCTGAGCGTCTCAATCACGCAAGCGGGGCGGCCCAGGCCGTCCAGCACCACGTCGCGCCGGCCGGCCTGGGGCACGGGTTCCTGTTCATTGAAGTCGCGCAGCGCGCCGCAGGTGGCAGTCTTCGTGCCGGCCAGCACCAACGCCAGCAACTCGTCGGCCAGTTCGGGCGAATCGCCGAACTGGAAGGTCACGGCGTTTTCATAGGGGGCGGGCGGTTTCATGCCAGCGGGGTCCATTGCAGTATCAGCTCCTGTCCCATCGCGGGATCGGAAGTGGAAGGGGCGCCGGTTTCGATGCGGCCGGCCAGGCGGCGAGTGTAGGCCGAGTCGCCGTTGTCGCGCACCGTCAGGTCATACCAGCCCGCGCTGCGGGTCAGATCCCAGGCCAGGCTGACCGCCTCGCCGGGAGCGATGGGCGTGTCGCCTTCCTGGGGATAGCCATAGGCGTTGGCCTCCACCCGGAACGAACGGGCCTGCGGGGCGGGATTGCGCAGCGTCAGTTGCAGTGACGCGCCCGGCCCCTGATAGCTGGCCGTGACTTCCAGCGGTTGCAGGTCGGCGCGGCCGGTGCAATGGCGGTGGAAGCCGTTGGGCCCCAGCACCCACAGATCGTAGCGGCCATTGTCGGCAGCGGTCTGCCATGCGTCTGCGAGACGCTTGCCCGTTTCCACGGTGTAGCGGCGCGGGCCGCGCTCCAGGTGCAGCCGGTCATACACATGCAGCACTGCGCCAGCCGCGCCGGTATTCTCGAAGCTCAGCGTCACGCTCTCGCCATTCGCAACCGCATGGACCTGCAGCGCGTAGGGCAGCGGACGCGATGGCCGCGTGCCGGCCCGCTGCCGCGCCAGTCCCGGCTGCAGCGGCGCGGGCGGCGTGATCGTGCCGGGCAGCGCCGATGCCAGTCCGGCGCGTTCGGTCGTGGCTGGCAAGCCGCTGGGCAGGCCCGCGCCGTCCGGCGCGGAAAAATCGAAGATGGAGGTCAGGTCGCCGCACACGGCGCGGCGCCACGGCGAGATATTGGGCTCGGCCACGCCGAAGCGCTGCTCGATGAAGCGCAACACGGAAGTGTGGTCGAACACCTGGGAATTGACCCAGCCGCCCGTGGTCCAGGGCGACAGCACGTACATGGGCACGCGAGGGCCCAGGCCGTAGACGCCGTGCAGGTGGGCGAGGGTATCGTCCTTTTCCGCGCCGGCGACGATCTCATGATATTCGCCGCGGGTATCCGCCGTGGAGGCTCCGACCAGCGCGCCCGAGGTATCGCGCGAGGGTGGCGCCGGCGGCGGCATATGGTCGAAGAAGCCGTCGTTCTCGTCGAACATCAGCAGCAGGACGGTCTTGCTCCAGACCTCGGGGTTGGCCGTCAGCGCATCCAGCACGCGGGCCGTGTAGTCGGCGCCCTGGGCCGGGCTGGACGGGCTGGGGTGCTCGGAGCCGGCCTTGGTCGCACAGATCCAGGACACTTGCGGCAGGGTGCCGTCCAGCACGTCCTGGCGCAGCAGGTCCAGGTCGCGGGTGGTGAGCGCCTTGTCCTTCAACGCGGCCACTGACCCGGGCAGGCCTTGATAGGCATCGCGGTAGGCCTTGAACCCGGCGGTGGGGTTCAACGAATAGTTGTCCGCCATGTTCTGGTAGATGCGCCAACTGACGCCCGCCGCCTCCAGCCGTTCGGGATAGGTCGTCCAGGTATAGGCGCGCGCCGGATCGCCGCCGGCGAGCTTGTTGTAGGTATTGCCCAAGGCCGGACCGTTGCCGCGGCCCAGGCCGTCGTTGGTGCCCGTCCAGACGAACAGCCGGTTGGTGTTGGTGCCGCCGGTGAACGAGCAGTGGTAGGCATCGCAGACCGTGAAGGCGCGCGCCATGGCGTACTGGAAGGGCATGTCCTCGGCTGAGAAGTACGCCATCGAGTGGTTCTTCTTGGCGGCCGGCCAGTTGCCCATGCGGCCCGCGTCCCACGCGTCCTGGGCGTTGGACCAGGTGTGCGGCGTGCTGGCTACGCGCATGGTCTCGAAAGCTTCGCGCGTATCCAGGTGGAAGGGCAGCACCGTGCGCGGCGCGCCTTCATCGGGTTTGTCGTTGTACTGCGCCCAGACGGTGCGGCGGTGCGCGTCCGGGCTGTCCGGCACCGGTATGGGAAAGCGGTCGCCGAACCCGCGCACGCCCGCCAGTCCGCCGAAATAATGGTCGAACGAGCGGTTCTCCTGCATGAAGACGACGATGTGCTCCACGTCGCGGATCGTGCCCGTGCGGCGCGCGGCGGGAATCGCGAGCGCGCGGCGGATGGAGGCGGGCAGCAGGGCCAGGGCGCTGCCGGCGCCGGCCAGCGAGGCGCCGCTGCGGAGAAAGTCACGTCGGGTCTGCATGAGGCATTCCTGAGAACGAAACTGCCCGCACAGGGGCGGGCAGTTTGGATGGGCGGCTAGGGCGGCGGTGATCCTACTTCGCGCCGGTGCTTTCCGCGTAGTCCATGTACAGCTTATGCGCGCGGCGGGCCATCGGGCCGTATTCCAGCTTGCGGTCTTCCACGCGATTCACGTGCACCACCTTGCCGTAGTTGCCGGACGAGAACACTTCGTCGGCTTGTTCGATGTCGGCGCGGGGCAGGCTGCGTTCCTGCACGTCGACGCCGTCGGCCTTCAGCAGGGCCAGCACGCGGCGGCGCGTGATGCCATTGAGGAAGGTGCCGTTGTCGGCCGGCGTGGACACCACGCCGTCCTTCGCGATCCACAGATTGCTGGTGGCGAATTCGGCGATATTGCCCGCGCCGTCCAGCATGATGGCGTTGTCGAAACCCTTCTCGGCGGCTTCGCGGATGGCGCGTTGGCCGTTGGGGTAGAGGCAGGACGCCTTGGCGTCGGTCGGCGCCATATTGGGCCAGGAACGCGCAAAGCTGGAGAAGCAGGCGGAGAAGCCCTGGTCGCCTGGCATGGGCACCTTGAACACATGCAGCACGAATTGGGTCTTGTCGGCGTCCGGCAGCAGGAAGCCGTCGGCGCAATAGAACATGGGCTTGATGTAGAGCTCGGTGCCTTGCGGGAATTTCGCGACGGCTTGCAGGCACAGCTGCTGGATTTCTTCCCAGCCGAGCTGGGGCTTCATCAGCATCTTTTCGGCCGAGCGCACCACGCGCTGGCAGTGCAGGTCCAGGTCCGGCGTCAGGCCGCGGAATGCGCGCGCGCCGTCGAACACCATGCTGGCCATCCAGAAGGCGTGGTCGGCCGGGCCGAGCAGTTTGGGGTTTTCAGTGGTCCAGTGACCGTTGTGCCAGAACAAGGCATCCATGGTTGTCTTCCTTCACTTGAATCGGGTTGGCGCTATCGGCGCGCCGAAACGTCAGGATACATGAGGCGGCGGCCGGGTTCCGGTTGTCATTCGCGAGCCAGCGCCGCCTGCACGCGGTCGGCCGCCTGCGCCGGCATCCATTGCCGCCAGACGGGGCCATACTGCTTGAGGAAATAGCGCGCGGCGTCCTCGGGTTCCTTGCCTTCGTTTTCCAGCCAGCCCAGCGTGGCGTCGATGGCGTCGCTGGGCACGGTCAGCTTGCCCAGGAACTCGGCGAGCTGCGGCGCCTGCTTGGCGAACTGCGCATTCACGCCGGTGACCACGGGGTTGGGCTTGAACTCGGTGGCCACGGGATGGGCGCACTTGGGATCGGTCATGCAGGTGTAGGCGGCCTGGTCGAAGGCGGGCAGTTCCAGCTTCACCAGGTCCAGCGCCCCGACCAGGGAGGTGGGCGTCCAGTAGTAGAAGACGATGTCGCGCTTGCGCTTGTACGCGGAGACGATGGCGGCCTTCTGCGCAGCGCCGGAACCGGGCGCGAACATCGCGTAGTCCTTTTCAAGCTTCAAGGCGCGCAGCAGGTTCTCGTTCAGGGTGCCGCAGGCCCAGCCTGCGGGGCAGCCGTAGATGCGGCCGCGCCCGGGCTCCTCGGGATCGGCGAAGACTTCCTTGAAGCGCGCCAGGTCGGCCGCGGATTTCAAATCGGGGTGGCGTTCGACGGTGTAGCGCGGCACGTACCAGCCTTCGCCGGCGTCGTACACGTGGCCCACGCCCAGCACCTTGCCGCTGGCCAAAGCCTTCTTCCATGCGCCTTCGATCTGGCCGGGCCAGACTTCCGGGGTGACGTCGACGTCGCCGCGTTGTAGCGCGGCCAGCATGGGCAGGGTCTCGCCGATCTCGACCGTGGTCTTGCAGCCGTAGCCATGTTCCAGCACATAGCGTTCGATACCGGCCAGGACCAGGTTGGATTCCCAGTTCAGGCCGCTGAAGCGGACCGGCCGGTTGATTTCGCAGACGGGAGCGGCAGGATCGGCGGCTTGCGCGGCGGCGGGGATGAGGGCGGCTGCCAGCGCCAGGGCGCCAAGGACGGGGGCGAGCGGATGCGGGTTGCGCATGGTCAGGCACCTGTTGGGTTGGGTGCCGTTCATTGTACGGGTGCCAGCGGGCGCGCCAAATGAAACGGGGCCGCGGATGGCGGCCCCGTGCGACTTGCGTTGCCTGGATCAGGCGCGGGCGCTGCGCCGGCGGTTGATCAGGGCGCCAATCTCGCCCACGATGCCGCGGCGGAAGGCCAGCACGCAGATCACGAAGATCAGGCCGATCACGATGGTGACCGATTCACCCAGGCGCAGGAACCAGTCCACGCCGGTCAGGTTGGCCATCATCTGGCCGAAGTCGCCCACCTTGTTCTCCATCAGCACCACGATGAAGGCGCCGAGGATGGGGCCGGTCAAGGTGCCCAGTCCGCCTATCAGCGTCATCAGGATGACCAGGCCGGACATCTGCCAGGTGGCGTCGGACAAGGTGGCCGACACGAAGACCAGGGTCTTGGTGGCGCCCGCCAGGCCAGCCAGCGCGGCCGACAGCACGAAGGCCAGCAGCTTGAAGCGGTCGACGTCGTAGCCCAGCGAGATGGCGCGCGGCTCATTCTCGCGCAGCGCCTGCAGCACCTGGCCGAAGGGCGAGTTCACCGTGCGCCAGATGATGAAGTAGCCAATGATGAAGATGGCCATCACCACGTAGTACAGGTTCAGGTCTTTGGACAGGTCGATCAAGCCGAACAGGGTGCCGCGCGGCACGCTTTGCAGGCCGTCCTCGCCGCCCGTGAACTTCGCCTGGAGGAAGAAGAAGAACACCATCTGCGACAGCGCCAGGGTGATCATGGCGAAGTAGATGCCGCTGCGGCGGATGGCAAGGGCGCCCATCGCCAGGCCCAGCAGCGCCGCCACGGCTACGCCGAACAGCAAGCCGATCTCGGTGGGAAAGCCCCACACCTTGAGCGCGTGGCCGGTCGCGTAGGCCGCGCTGCCCAGGAAGGCGGCATGTCCGAACGACAGGAGACCAGTGAAACCCAGCAGCAGGTTGAATGCGCACGCGAAGAGCGCGTAGCACATGATCTTCATGGCGAAGATCGGATACACCCCGACAAAGGGGAGCATGGCCACCACGACGGCCAGTACCGCATAGCCCAGGAATTGACGATTCATTTTTCTTTTCCGAACAGCCCGGCCGGGCGGATCAACAGAACGATGGCCATGATGATGAACACGACCGTGCTGGAGGCCTCGGGCCAGAACACCTTGGTCAGTCCTTCAATCACGCCCAGGCCCAGACCGGTCACGATGGCGCCCATGATGGACCCCATGCCCCCGATCACGACCACGGCGAACACGACGATGATGAGGTTGGAGCCCATCAACGGAGAAATCTGCAGCACGGGCGCGGCCAGCACGCCAGCAAAGCCCGCCAGCGCCACGCCGAAGCCATAGGTCAGCGTGATCATGCGCGGCACGTTGACGCCAAAGGCCTCAACCAGCCGCGGGTTCTCGGTGCCGGCGCGCAGCAGGGCGCCCAGGCGGGTGCGTTCAATGACGAACCAGGTTGCCAGGCACACCACCAGGGAGGCCACCACGACCCAGCCGCGGTAGTTCGGCAGGACCATGAAGCCCAGGTTGGTGGCCCCGCGCAGCGCGTCGGGCGTGGGATAAGGTTGGCCCGAGACGCCGTAGAAGCTGCGGAACAGGCCTTCTATGAGCAGCGTCAGGCCGAAGGTGAGCAGCAGGCCGTACAGGTGATCGAGCTTGTACAGATGCCGCAGCAACAGCTTTTCTATGATGATGCCGAACAGCCCGACGATCAGCGGCGCCAGGATCAGCATGACCCAGTAGTTCAACCCCAGGTACGACAGCCCCATCCAGGCGACGAACGCGCCCAGCATGTAGAGCGCGCCGTGCGCGAAGTTGATGACGTTCAGCAGCCCGAAGATGACGGCCAGCCCGAGCGACAGCATGGCGTAGAAGGAGCCGTTGACCAGGCCTAGCAACAGCTGGCCGAACAAGGCCTGTATGGGGATGCCGAAAATGTCAGTCATCTTGTGAAAATCCTGCGCGTACGAATGGAAGCGAGCTAGTCAAAACCTGATCCGGTCAGAATGCGACCCGGCGCGAAACAAGGCCCTGTCAAAAACGCGGCCCGGCGCTTAGATTCGCCGGGTCGCGTCTGGGGGCACTGGGGCTGGTTTACTTCTTGACCAGCTTGCAGGTGGACTCGGACAACTTGGTGTAGACCTCGTCGCCAGGGAGCGTCGCCACGACCTTGTAGTAGTCCCACGGGGCCTTGGATTCGGCCGGCGTCTTGACCTGCATCAGGTACATGTCGTGGATCATGCGGCCGTCTTCGCGCACGTAACCGCCTTGCGCGAAGAAGTCGTTGACCTTGTTCGACTTCATCCACTTCATGACGGCGTCGCCGTCGTCCGTGCCGGTGGACTTGATGGCGTTCAGGTAGAAGGCCGTGGCCGAGTAGTCGCCCGCCTGCAGCATGGAAGGCTTGCGGCCGACCTTGGCTTCGAACTTCTTGGACCAGGCGCGCGAGGCGTCGGATTGGTCCCAGTACCAGCCGTCGGTCAGGTACATGCCCTGGGTGGCTTGCAGGCCCAGCGCGTGCACGTCGTTGATGAAGACCAGCAGGCCGGCCATCTTCATGGTCTTGGTCACGCCGAATTCATTGGCGGCCTTGATCGAGTTGATGGTGTCGCCGCCGGCATTGGCCAGGCCCAGGATCTGCGCCTTGGAGGCTTGCGCCTGCAGCAGGAAGGACGAGAAGTCCGACGCGCCCAGCGGCGCGCGCACCTGGCCCTTGACCTCGCCGCCAGCAGCCTTGACCACGGCCATGGTGTCACGTTCCAGCGCGTGGCCGAAGGCGTAGTCCGCGGTCAGGAAGAACCAGCTCTTGCCGCCGTCCTTCACCACGGCGGAACCGGTGCCGCGCGCCAGGGCCACGGTGTCGTAGGCGTAGTGCACGGTATAGGGCGAGCATTGGGCGTTGGTCAGGTCCGACGCGCCCGCGCCGATCGCCATGAAGGGCTTCTTCTTCGCGGCGGCCACGCCGGCCATGGCCAGGCTGGTCGACGAGTTGGTGCCGGCGATGATGACGTCCACCTTCTGCTCGTCGAACCATTCGCGCACGCGCGCCGAGGCGACGTCGGCTTTGTTCTGGTGGTCGGCCGACACGACTTCGATCTTCTTGCCGTTGATCGAACCGCCGGCGTCCTCGATTGCCATGCGCACGGCTTCCAGACCGGCCTTGCCGTCGATGTCGGAATACACGCCCGACATGTCAGTGATGAAGCCGATGCGGATGACATCGTCGGAGATACCTTGCGCGTGGGCGGTTGCCCCAGCAAATCCCAGGCCCGCCATGGCCAGTGCAGCAGTGATGGTGTGCAGCTTCATGGGATGACTCCTCTCTTCCCTACGGTGTAGTGTTGCCGGATTTCCGGCGGATGACACAGGTTCTAGACGCCCAGCAGTTCGTTGAGCGTGTCCTGTTTTTCTGAAAGTTCTGCGGCTTCGAAGTGCTCGACGATCTGGCCGTGCTCCATGACATAGAAGCGGTCGGCCAAGGGCGCGGCAAAGCGGAAGTTCTGCTCCACCATGACGATGGTGTAGCCGCGCTGCTTCAGCGCCGTGATCATGCGCGCCAGCGCCTGCACGATGACAGGGGCGAGGCCTTCGGAGATTTCGTCGAGCAGCAGCAGGTTGGCGCCGGTGCGCAGGATGCGCGCCACGGCCAGCATCTGTTGTTCGCCGCCCGACAGGCGCGTGCCAGGAGAATTCCGGCGCTCCTGCAGGTTGGGGAACATGTCGTAGATTTCGGCCAGCGACATGCCGCCGCCCAGCGAGCCGACGACCGGCGGCAGCAGCAGGTTTTCTTCGCAGGACAGGCTGGCGAAGATGCCGCGTTCCTCGGGGCAATAGCCCACGCCCAGGTGGGCGATCTTGTAGGTGGGCAGGTCGATGGCTTCGGTGCCGTGGATGCGTACCGAACCCTTGCGCGAACCCGTCAGGCCGAGGATGGCCCGCAGGGTCGTGGTGCGCCCGGCGCCATTGCGTCCTAGCAGCGTGACCACTTCGCCTTGTCCAACGCGCATATCCACGCCGTGCAGGATATGCGATTCCCCGTACCAGGCCTGCAGGCCCGAAATTTCCAGTGCCGGGGTGCTCATGCGTGCGCTCCTTGAAGTTCGCCCTCGGTGGTGCCCATGTAAGCCTGCATCACGGCCGGATGGCGGGAGACTTCGGCGTACGATCCTTCGGCCAGCACGCTGCCGCGCGCCAGCACAGTAATGGTGTTGGCGATGGAGGACACGACATTCATGTTGTGTTCCACCATCAGGATGGTGCGCCCGGCGCTGACGCGCTTGATCAGCTGCGTGACGCGGTCCACGTCCTCGTGGCCCATGCCCTGTGTGGGTTCGTCCAGCAGCATCAGCTCGGGTTCCATCGCCAGCGTGGTGGCGATTTCGAGCGCGCGCTTGCGGCCATAGGGCAGGTTTACGGTGGTCTCGTCGGCGAAGGCGCCCAGGTCGACCTGTTCCAGCAGCGCGCGGGCGGGCTCGTTCAGCGCCGCCAGCTGCTTGTCGCTTTTCCAGAAGTGGAACGACAGGCCGGTCTTGCGCTGCAGGCCGATGCGCACGTTTTCCAGCACGGTCAGGTGCGGGAACACCGCCGAGATCTGGAAGGAGCGGATCACGCCGCGCCGCGCGATCTGCGCGGGACGCTCGCCGGTAATGTCGATACCGTTGAACTTGATGGTTCCCGACGTGGGAGAGAGAAACTTGGTAAGCAGGTTGAAGCAAGTGGTCTTGCCCGCGCCGTTAGGCCCGATCAAGGCATGAATCTCGCCCCGCTTGATACGCAAATCGACCCCATTGACCGCGACGAATCCGCGGAATTCCTTGGTGAGGCCTTTTGTCTCCAGGATCGTGTCGTCCATGTTCGCTGCACCGGCGTTGTATTTATTTCGGTCTCCACCTGCCGTCGTTGCGCCAGGCCCCCGCAGGGTCCGGAAAACTGGCGAAGCCTCGCCGTTTTCTTATGAGTTGCCGGCGAGTATGCGCACCTATTTATCAAAATTCCATGAGGGTTTGTCATAGGTTTTGCAGTGCGGAATGGGCAATTGTCGGCAGGCCGACAATGCTTGCGCCACAAGGGAAGAGAGCCTTTCCATAATGGAAATGCAATGCAGCAAATATGCGTTGATCGTCATCAACGCGTCATGGATTTCATAGCGAGGGAAAACCCGGTTTGCGGCGCGCCGGATGCCGTGTCGGCGCACCAGCGCAATGCGCTGTTCAGGCGGGCGTTTTCTGCTTGAATTCGCAGAGATCGGAAATGCCGCATTGAGGGCATTTGGGTTTGCGCGCCACGCAGATGTAGCGGCCCAGCAGGATCAGCCAGTGATGCGCGTCCTGCATGTATTCGCGCGGCACGAACTTTTCGAGTTTCTGTTCGACTTCCAGCACGTTCTTGCCGGGCGCGATGCCGGTGCGGTTCGACACGCGGAAGATGTGCGTGTCGACCGCCATCGTGGGCTGGCCGAACGCGGTGTTGAGCACCACGTTGGCGGTCTTGCGTCCAACGCCGGGCAGGGCTTCGAGCGCCTCGCGGGTTTGCGGCACTTCGCCGCCATGCTGCTCGATCAGGATCTTGCAGGTGGCGATGGTGTTCTTCGCCTTGGTGCGGTACAGCCCGATGGTCTTGATGTAGTCGGCCAGGCCTGCTTCGCCCAGCGCCAGCAGGGCCTGCGGCGTGCCGTAAGCCGGGAAGAACTTGCGCGTGGCGATGTTGACCGATTTGTCGGTCGCCTGCGCCGACAGCAGCACCGCGATCAGCAGCTGGAACGGCGTGTCGTACTCGAGCTCGGTGGTGGGGTGCGGGTTGGCGGCCTGCAGGCGGGCGAAGATCTCACGGCGTTTGGCTGCGTTCATGATTGCGTGGGGTTGCGGCGGGCCCGGGCGCGGGCCAGCGCGGATTCAATGGCGGAACGCTTGCGGTCCTCGTCGCGCGCCTCGTCCACGGCGGGCGTGGGGGGGCTGATGGCAGCGGCCGGTTCGGGCGCCATCAGGCGCGCATTGTCCGCGGCCAGGCGCTCGACCCGCGCCAGGTGGCTGCGATGGCGCTGGCGGCTGATGGCGGCATCCTGCGCGCTCCAGGCGCGGCCCGCCGGCACCATCTGGATGCAATCGACAGGACAGGGCGCCACGCACAGGTCGCAGCCGGTGCACCAGTCGGCCAGCACGGTATGCATGTGCTTGTTGGCGCCCACGATGGCGTCCACCGGACAGGCCTGGATGCACAGCGTACAGCCGATGCAATGCGCTTCGTCGATGCGTGCGACCAGCAGCGGCCCGGGTTCGCCGCGCGTGGCGTCCAGGGGCAGGACGGGGGTGTCGAGCAGGGCCGCCAGCGCGGCGATGCCTTCATCGCCTCCGGGCGGGCAACGGTTGATCGGGGCGGCGCCGTCCGCGATGGCGTCGGCATAGGGCCGGCAGCCGGTGTATCCGCACTTGGTGCATTGCGTCTGAGGCAGCAAGGCATCGATGCGGTCGGCTAGTGAGCGACAGGACATGGATGTGAAGAAGAACCCGTGGGGCGGGGCGCGAAAAGACAGAAGCCGGGGGCCTGAATGCAGATCGCGCGCAACCCATCAAACAACAGTGGTATTACCAGCCACCGTTGTTTGATGGGTTGCGCGCGTCGGAGGTCCGGGTTCTAGTCCCGCTTGACTCGCGCAGCACCCATCCTACGCAGATTGCCGGATGAATTCGGCAATTTTAGGACAGATCATTTCGCGCCAGCGGCGGCCAGAGAAAATGCCGTAATGGCCGCAGTTCGGCGCCGTGTAGTGCGTCTTGCGCTCGGCCGGGATGTTCTTGCACAGCTTGATGGCGGCGCGCGTCTGGCCCTGGCCCGAAATGTCGTCCAGCTCGCCTTCGATGGTGAGGAGGGCGACCTTCTTGATGTCAGCCGGGCGCACCAGCTTGCCGTCCACTTCCCAGGTGCCGTTGGGCAGCTGGAACTCCTGGAACACCATGCGGATCGTGTCCAGGTAGAACTCGGCGGGCATATCCAGCACGGCGTTGTATTCGTCGTAGAAGCGGCGGTGCGCTTCGGCGTCGCTGTCGTCGCCGCGCAGCAGGTCCAGGTAGAAGTCGTAATGCGACTTCATGTGGCGGTCGGGGTTCATGGCCATGAAGCCCGCGTGCTGCAGAAAGCCTGGATAGACCTTGCGGCCGGCGCCCGGATAGCGCGGCGGCACCGGATGGATGACCTGGTTCTCGAACCAGGAGTAGGGCTTGGTGGTGGCCAGGCGGTTCACCTGCGTGGGCGACTGGCGCGGATCGATGGGTCCGCCCATCATTACCATGCTGCGCGGCTGGCAGGGATCGTTGGCGGAGGCCATCAGCGAGACGGCGGCCAACACCGGCACCGTGGGCTGGCACACGGAAATGACGTGCACGTCGGGGCCCAGGTGGCGGATGAAGTCCTGCACGTAGCGCACGTAGTCGTTCAAGTGGAACGGGCCGGCCGACAGCGGCACCATGCGGGCGTCGACCCAGTCCGTGACATAGACGTCGTGGGCCGGCAGCAGGGCGCGCACGGTATCGCGCAGCAGGGTGGCGTGGTGGCCGGACAGCGGCGCGACCAGCAGGACCTTGGGATCGTCCTGGCCCGCGTGGCGGACGTCGCGCTGGAAGTGCAGCAGGCGGCAGAACGGCTTGTCCATGGCCACGCCTTCGATGACGCGGACCGACTTGCCCTTGATCTCGGTGGTGGGCAAGTTCCAGGCAGGCTTCTGGTATTCCTTGCCGATGCGGGTCATCAGCTCATACCCGGCTGCCATCTGGCGGGAGATCGGGGTATAGGCGAGAGGGCTGTAGGGACTGGAAAACAGCTGGGAACCGGCGTCCGTGAATGCTGCAAACGGAGTCAGGAAGGCGCGCTGCATTTCGTGCAATTGATACAGCATTTGAGAAAAGTCCTTCTGGGTCGTGCGTGTGTCCCGATTATTGCTCCGGGCACTAACGATATTTCTAAACAGCCTGAAGAAACGCCGACAAAAAAAGCAAATCTGTTGCTAAAAAGCGACCCAATGCCCATTGAGCACCAGTTTAGGGCGCTTTTTACATCGTGCTGTCATACCAAAAGGAGGGTTTATGCACTAAGTCGGACGAACCGAAGCTACCAGTAGTTTTCCACTGCCAGGTTGCCGGGGACGCCGCGGCGTCCGGGCTTGAAGCCGCGTTCGCCCAGCAGCTTGCGGGCGTCCGCCAGCATGTCCGGGTTGCCGCAAAGCATGATCTTGGCCTGGTCGGGATCCAGCGGCTGGCCTGCCAGTTGCTCCAGGCGGCCGTCGGCGATCAAGGTGGTCAGGCGTTCCTGCGGCATGCCGGGCAGGGCTTCGCGGGTGGCGATGGGCAGGTAGACCAGCTTCTGCGGATCCGCCGCGAAGAATTCGGCCAGGGCCGGCTCGGCGCGCCAGGATTCGATTTCGCCGCGGTAGGCGAGCTCCGCGGCGGTGCGCACGCCGTGCACCAGGATGATGCGGCGGTAGGCGCGCCAGACGGCGGGGTCGCGCAGGATGGAAAGATAGGCCGACAGGCCGGTGCCCGAGGCCAGCAGCCAGAGATCGCCGCCGGGCGCAAAGCGCTCCAGGGTCAGGAAGCCGTAGGGCGTCTTTTCCACATAGAGGTCGTCGCCGGGCTGCAGCCGCGCCATGCGCGGACTGAACTGGCCTTCGGGGACCACGATGGAATAGAACTCCAGCCAGGGTTCGTGCGGCGCCGACACCATGGAATAGGCGCGCCACAACGTGGGTTCGCCTCCGGCGGCGCCCGCTTCCGGCAGACCGACCCGGGCGAACTGGCCCGGCAGGAACGTATACGCGTCGTCGCGCGTCACGCGCACGGAGAACAGCTTGTCAGGCACCCAGGTGTGGACGTGGGTTACGGTCTGGCGCGTGTATTTGGAGTCGTCGGTCATCGGCACATCGCGCGAGGCCGGCCGCCAGGCTGGGGCCGGCGTTCGCGGATTATTTTTCGAGGTATTGCAGCTTGTCCTGCTTGCCGTTCCATTCGTCGGCGTCGGGCAGGGGCTTCTTGGCGCGGCTGATGCTGGCGAATTCGGGAGAGAGTTCGGCGTTCAGCGCGATGAAATTCATTTGGTCCTGCGGCACATCTTCTTCGGCGTAGATGGCATTGGCCGGGCATTCCGGGATGCAGACGGCGCAGTCGATGCATTCGTCGGGATCGATCACGAGGAAGTTCGGACCCTCACGAAAACAGTCCACCGGGCACACGTCTACGCAGTCGGTGTACTTGCACTTGATACAGTTTTCGGTGACAACGTGGGTCATTCAGGAACTCCGGGAGCGGCGGCTTTTGTGTCTTGTTGGGCGGATTTTACCCAATGCCGCGCCGATGTGCCGGCAATACCCGTATTGACATAGTGGCCCTTCGCCCTTAACAGCCAGGGCTCTATGCTATGGTGTCGCGAAACGAAACGCGCCATCATGATAATCACTTCGCTGCTCGACACCGATCTGTATAAATTCAGCATGATGCAGGTGGTTCTGCATCAGTTTCCAGCTGCCCAGGTCGAGTACCGTTACAAATGCCGCACGCCCGGGGTCGACCTGCGTCCCTATCTGGATGAAATCCGCGAGGAAGTGCGCCAGCTATGCCAACTGCGCTTCACCGAGGACGAGCTTAAATATCTGGGTGGCTTGCGCTTTATCAAAAGCGACTTCATCGATTTCCTGGAACTGTTCCACCTGCCGGAGCGCTGCATCCATATAGCGGAAGGCGAGGGGCCGGGCGAAATCAGCATCGAGGTCAAGGGCCCCTGGCTGCACACGATCCTGTTCGAGATCCCCGTGCTGGCCATCGTCAACGAGGTCTATTTCCGCAACACGCGCAAGAATCCCGATTGGGAAGAAGGCCGCAAGCGCTTGCAGTCCAAGATGCACCTGGTGCTGGACGATCCCGCGCTGGCTGACTTCCGCGTGGCCGAATACGGCACGCGCCGCCGCTTCTCCAAGGTCTGGCACGAGGAAATCGTGTCCACCATGAAGGCGCAGATGGGCGAGCATTTCGCCGGCACCAGCAATGTGCTGCTGGCCAAGCAGCACGAAGTCCTGCCGCTGGGCACCATGGGCCACGAATACCTGCAGGCCTGCCAGGCGCTGGGTCCGCGCCTGCGCGATTCGCAGGTGTACGCGCTGGAAGTCTGGGCCAAGGAATACCGCGGCGACCTGGGCATCGCGCTGTCGGACGTCTACGGCATGGATGCCTTCCTGCGCGATTTCGACATGTATTTCTGCAAGCTGTTCGATGGCGCGCGCCATGACTCGGGCGATCCCTTCGTCTGGGGCGAACGCCTGCTCGAGCACTACCGCAAGAACCGCGTGGATCCGCGCGCCAAGACGCTGGTGTTCTCGGATTCGCTGACCTTCCCGCGCGCCATCGAACTGGCCCGCCAGTTTTCCGGGCGCTGCAAGGTGTCCTTCGGCATCGGCACCAATCTGACCAACGACCTGGGCCATGAACCCTTGCAGATCGTCATGAAGATGGTCCGCTGCAATGGCCAGCCGGTGGCCAAGGTGTCCGACGCGCCGGAAAAGACCATGTGCGACGATCCGGCTTACCTGGCCTATCTGCGCCAGGTGTTCCAGTTGCCTCCCGCCTGAGGGCGGCTCGGGGTAAATTGCGGGTTCTTCTGCATTGTTCCACCCAACCCACTCGAATCTAGGGGACTATTCATGAGCAGCATCAAGCGCTTCCACGTGGCCAAGCGCCTGTCCGACATGGCCGTGTACAACGGCGTCGCGTACCTGGCCGGCCAGGTGCCGGACGATTCCACGCTGGACATCACCGGCCAGACCGAACAGGTGCTCGCCACGATCGACCGCCTGCTGGCCGAAGCCGGCACCGACAAGACCAAGATTCTGATGGCCCAGATCTATGTGGCCAACATGAAGGAATTCGATGGCATGAACAAGGCCTGGGACGCCTGGGTCGCTGACGGCAATTCGCCTCCGCGCGCCACCGTCGAAGCACGCCTGGCCAATCCGGACTTCAAGGTCGAGATCGTTGTGACGGCTGCCGTCTAAGACGCCTCCTCGCGCCGGGCGCTATCGGCGCCTGGCCGGTGGCGGACTTTCGCGTCCGCCCCCTGCTTTTCTCCCCACGCGTGCGCCGGCTACTGCCCGAGCAACAGCGTCGCGGCCAGCAGGCCGCCCAATTCCTCGCATCTTGCAAGATCCGCGCCGGCCACGGTCTTGGGCGCCAGGATCTGCTGCGCGGTCTGCGCACCCATGTTGACGATGAGCGGCGGCGCCAAGGCGCTGAGCCGCCAGCCGGTGCAGATGCGCTCGACCTGCCGCGCCGCGCCCGCGCCATCGCTGCCCGCGCTGATGGCGCAGGCGTAGGGCAGCCCCTGTATCCGGTCCAGCACCGCGTAGTAGTTGCGGTCGAAGAATTCTTTCATTTCGCCGCTCAGCGAGCCCAGGTTCTCGGGGGCGCAGAACAGATAGGCCTGACTGGCGAGCAGCGCTTCGGCCTGGGTGTCCGCGGCTCGTTGCAGGACCACGTTCAGATCGGTCGCCTGCTCCAGCTGGGCGGCGGCCGCCCGCGCTCCGCGCGCCGCAGCGTCGGCCATCTGTTGCGCGGCGCCGGTGCGCGAATGCCACACGATCAGCAGCTGTTTCATGCGTAGCGTTCCAGGGGATCCTGCCGGTAGTAAGCCCGCAGCAGCCCATACCATTGCGGCAGCGCTTCGTGCATGGGGTGGGGATCCACGAAGAAGTGTTCCGAGCTGACCGCGAAGAATTCCGCCTCGTCGGTGGCGGCATAAGGGTCCATGGGCAGTTGGCCGTACCAGGCGTCGGCGGCCTCGCTTTCCGGATCCACATCGTGCGGGATGGCGGCTTCGACCGCCTCCACGGCCGCGATGAAGCGGTCCAGGCTGTCGTCCAGGATGCGGCGCCAGGCCTGGGGCTTGAGTTCGGGGTGCGCAGCCAGCGAGGGCATGCCGTCGGCGTAGCCCGAGCGCAGGTCCAGCTTGTGGGCGAACTCGTGGATGACCACGTTGAAGCCGCCATCGGAGAGCTGGGTGTCTTCCCAGGACAGCACCAGCGGCCCGCCTTCCCAGGCTTCTCCGGCCGCGTCCTCCATGTATTCGTGCACCACGCCGTCATCGTCCTGGCTGGAGCGCGGGATGCGGAAGCTGGCCGGGTACACGATGATCTCGTCCCAGCCTTCATACAGTTCGGGCGCGAGGTTGAGGATGGGCAGGCTGGCCTGGGCCGCGATGCTCAGGCGCATGAAATCCGAGACCTCCAGTCCCTGCGCGCCATTGATGTTCTTGCTGGCCAGCAACCAGGCGGAACGCGCCTGCAGCTGAGCCGCTTCTTCGGTGTTCAAGGCCGCCAGGAACGGATGGGCCTCCAGTACCTGTTGCCACAGTTCCGGCGAGATGCGGGCCTGCATTTCGGCCACCGCGGAGGGGCGGGCGCCCCGGCCCTTGAGCCAGCGCAACATAAGCTTCAGTTCCTTCCATATGCCGGGGCTAGCGGCTGCTTTTGGTGTCTACAAACCCTAGTGTAGAGTGTCGGGATATCAAACTACATCCGCCTGCCGTCCGTCATGTCCGCCCCGCCTGTTCCCGACGCGCCTACGCCTTTCGACGCTACCTGGCGCCAGGAGGTAGGCGCCGGCCTGGATGCCGACGGCATGGCGCTGATCGACCAGGCGGTGGCCTGGGCCGAGCCGCGTTTCGAAGGACAACAGGCGCTGACCGGCGAGCCGCTGGCCGGGCACGGCGCGGGCGTGGTCCGCATCCTGGCGGCCCTGCATACCGATGCCGCCACCCGCGCGGCGGCGCTGCTGGCCGCCTTGCCGACCGACCTGATGGCCCCCGCGCCGTCACTGCGCAACGACCCGGTTGCGGCGACTTTTGGCGCCGAGATCGCGCGGCTGGTGCAGGGCACGCGCGCGCTGCTGCGGTTGGGCGTGGTGGCGCGGCAGGCGAGCGACGCCGCGGCCGAAAGCGGTTCGCAAAAGGAAATGCAGCGCAAGATGCTGCTGGCCATGGCGGCCGACCTGCGCATCGTGCTGATGCGGCTGGCTTCGCGCTTGCGCACCTTGCGCTGGCACGCGGAAAGCAAGGCGCCGTGCTCCACCGATTTCGCCCGGGAAACCCTGGACCTGTACGCGCCGCTGGCCAACCGCCTGGGGATCTGGCAGATCAAGTGGGAAATGGAAGACCTGGCGTTCCGCTTCCTGGAGCCTGAAAAGTACAAGCAGATCGCTCGCCTGCTGGAAGAAAAGCGGGTGGAGCGCGAGGCTTTCATCGCCGGCGCGATCGAGCGCCTGCAGACCGGATTGGCCAAGGCGGGGGTCGAAGCCGAGGTCAGCGGCCGGCCCAAGCACATCTACAGCATCTGGAACAAGATGCGGGTGAAGCGGCTGGATTTCTCGCAGATGTACGACCTGCGCGCGCTGCGCATCATCGTGGACGACGTGCGCGGCTGCTATACGGCGCTGGGCATGGTGCACGAAATGTGGACGCCGATCTCAGAAGAATTCGACGACTATATTTCGCGGCCCAAGCCCAACGGCTACCGGTCGCTGCACACGGTGGTGGCCGACGACGACGGCCGTCCGTTCGAGGTGCAGATCCGCACGCGCGAAATGCACCAGTTCGCCGAGTACGGCATGGCCGCGCACTGGCGCTACAAGGAAGCGGGCGCCAAGGGCGGCCAGGTGGCGGCCTCCAGCGAATATGACCGGCAGTTGGCGTGGATGCGCCAGCTGCTGGCCTGGAACAGTGATGTCGAGGGTGGCGGCGAACCCGCCAAGCCCGCGCCCGCCAAGCCGGTATCGGGCAAGCAGCGCGGCCCGGCGACGCCGCCGCCCCATACCGATGAGCGCATCTACGTGCTGACGCCGCAGGCGCGCGTGATCGAGTTGCCGGCCGGCGCCACGCCGGTGGATTTCGCCTATCACCTTCATACCGATCTCGGCCACCGCTGCCGCGGCGCGCGGGTCGATGGGCAGATGGTGCCCTTGCAGACCCATTTGTCCACCGGCCAGACCGTGGAGATCATCTCCGCCAAGTCCGGCGGGCCGTCGCGCGACTGGCTCAATCCGCAGCTGGGCTTCCTGGCCAGCCCGCGGGCCCGTGCCAAGGTGCGCATGTGGTTCAACGCGATCGAACTGCAGCAGCGCATCACCCAGGGCCAGGCCCTGGTCGAAAAGGAATTGCAGCGCCTGGGCAAGACCGCCGTCAATCTGGAGCAGTTGGCGCAGAACCTGGGATTCGCCCGTGCCGACGATTTGTACGTGGCGGCGGCCAAGGAAGAATTCAGCCTGCGGCAGATCGATACGCTGTTCCAGCAGCCCGGGCCGGCCGTCGAACCGCAGCCGGCCGCCTTGCGCCATGCCAGCGCCGGCAGCGCCGAGAAAAGCGGCAAGAGCGGCGTGCTGGTGGTGGGCGTGGGATCGCTGTTGACGCAGCTGGCGCGTTGCTGCCGTCCGGCGCCGCCGGACCTCATTGCTGGCTTCGTTACGCGCGGGCGCGGCGTGTCCATTCACCGCAGCGACTGCCACAGTTATCTGGCGCTGGCCGCGCGCGAACCCGAGCGCGTGATCGAAGTGGCCTGGGGCGAGACGGCCGATACCTTCTATCCGGTGGACATCAGCGTGCGCGCGCACGACCGTTCCGGCTTGCTGCGCGACCTGTCCGAGGTCTTCGCGCGGCTGCGCCTGAACGTGGTGGGCGTGAACACGCAGAGCAAGCAGTCGCTGGCTCATATGGTGTTCACGGTGGAAGTGCGCGGCGGGGAATCGCTGTCGCGCGCGCTGGACGCCCTGGCCGAAGTGCAGGGCGTGTCGTCGGCGACGCGTCGCTAGGCGGGAAACCCGGGCCGGGTGGCCCGGGCGCAAGCGGGACTCAGTCGTCCAGCTGCTCGTGCGCGCGGTCGCGCATGTAGAACGCGGCGATCAGGCCCAGCGCCACGCCGAACATCACATAGTAGGCGGGCGCCATCGGCGAACCGGTGGTCTTGATCAGCCAGGTCACGATGAACTGCGCGAAGCCGCCGAAAATCATCACGGCCACGTTGTAGGCCAGGGACAGGCCCACCGAACGCACGCGCGCCGGGAATAGCTCCGCCATCACCGTGCTGAACACGCCGAAGAATGCGGACACGAACAGGCAGACCACGACCTGCACGGCCAGCAGGCGGCCGATGGACGGCGCGTCCGACAGCCAGTAGTACAGCGGGTACAGCACGATCAGGTAGCCGATGAGCGAGCCGATCACGATGGGGCGGCGGCCGACGCGGTCGGACCAGGCGCCCATGAAGGGCGTCAGCAACACCATCAGCGCCGCGCCCGCCATCTGCACCAGGAAGGTCTGGTTCAGCGGCAGCTTCAGGATCTGCGTGGAGTAGGTCACCAGATACGTGAAGGTGATGTAGATGGACACCGTCGCGGTCACGACCAGGCCCACGCCGATCAGGGTTTCGCGGGTATGCGTCTTCAGCATCTGGCCCAGACTCAGGCGCTGCACTTCGCCGCGCGCGGCGGCCTGGCGCTCTTCTTCCTTGAGCTGCTTGAAGGCGTCGGTTTCATCGACGTTGCGGCGGATATAGATGGCGATGGGGACAATTACCAGGCCGAAGGCGAACGGCAGGCGCCAGGCCCAATCGGCGATTTCCTGGGGCGTGAAGAATTCGGTGATGAGCGTGCCGCAGGCCGCGCCGATCAGCAGGGCCAGCATCTGGCCGGCCATCTGCCAGGAACCATAGAAGCCGCGCTTGCCGTTGGGCGCCATTTCGATCAGCAGCGCGGTCGAGGTGCCGAATTCGCCGCCGGCGGAGAAGCCCTGCAGCAGGCGCGCGATCAGGATGAAGATCGGCGCCAGGATGCCGGCCGCGTGGTAGGTGGGGGCGACGGTGATCAGGGCGATCGACACGGCCATCAGCGAGGTCACCATGACCATGGCCGCCTTGCGGCCCTTCTTGTCGCCATACAGGCCGAGGATGATGCCGCCGACCGGACGCATGAAGAAGCCGACGCCGAAGATGGCGGTGGTCATCAGGATCGCGTTCAGCTCGCTGCCGGGTACGCTGGGGTCGGTCGGGAAGAACAGCTTCGAGATGATCGGCGTCATGAACGCGAACACCAGGAAGTCATACCATTCGAGGGCGTTGCCTATGACTGCCGCCACGATGTTGCGCGTGGGAACTGCTTTGTGCTGCACGGTTTCTCCTTGGGGGTTTGCCTAACCGGGCGACATTCTAGGCGCTTGTGTGCCGGGGTTCGTTCGAGACGCGGATGCGCGCTGGCCTTACACTCCTCTTTTTCCCCAAGAGAGTAGTGACATGAACGCGCGCACCTGGCTGGAAACGCTGGTTGGCTTTGACACCACCAGCCGCAATTCCAATCTTGCCCTGATCGAAACCGTCCGGGATTGGCTCAAGGGCCAGGGCGTCGACGCATGGCTGGCGCACAATCCGGAGCGCACCAAGGCCAACCTGTTCGCCACCTTGCCCGCCCAGGATGGCGGAATGCAGGGCGGCATTGTGCTGTCCGGCCACACCGACGTGGTGCCCGTGGATGGCCAGGACTGGAGCACGGATCCGTTCAAGCTCATCGAAAAAGACGGGCTGCTCTATGGGCGCGGCAGCTGCGACATGAAGGGCTTCATCGCCAGCTCGCTGGCGCTGGTGCCGGAATTCCTGGCCATGCCGCGCAAGAAGCCGATGCACCTGGCGTTCTCGTACGACGAGGAAGTCGGCTGCGCCGGCGCGCCTTATATGCTGGCCGATCTGCACGAGCGCGGCATCCGCCCCGAAGGCTGCGTGGTGGGCGAGCCCACCGGCATGCAGGTGGTGGTGGCGCACAAGGGCATCAATCTGTTCCGCTGCAAGGTGCACGGCAAGGCGGCGCACTCGTCGCTGACCCCGCGCGGCTGCAACGCCATTGAATACGCCGCGCGCCTGATCTGCCGTATCCGCGACCTGGCCGACAGCTTCAAGGCCAATGGCCCCTACGACCAGTTCTACGACGTGCCATTTTCCACGATGACCACCAACCAGATCCGGGGCGGCATCGCGGTCAACACCATCCCCGAACTGTGCGAATTCACCTACGAGTTCCGCAACCTGCCGGGCATGCAGCCCGACCAGATTCAGGCAGAAGTCGAAAAATACGTGCGCGAAGAGCTCCTGCCGCGCATGCAGGCCGAGTTCGACGGCGCCAGCATCGAAATCGAGACTGGCGCGGCGGCTCCCGCGCTTGAGGCTTCCGAGGAGGCCGCCATCACCCAGCTGGTGCGCGCCCTGACCGAAGACCGCGCCACCCGCAAGGTCGCCTACGGCACCGAGGCCGGCCTGTTCCAGGGCATCGGCATTCCCACGGTGGTCTGCGGCCCCGGCCATATCGAACAGGCCCACAAGCCTGACGAGTACGTCGCGCTGGACCAGTTGGCCGCCTGCGACACCTTCCTGCGCCGCCTGGGGCAGTCGCTCTGACGGCAAGCCGACGATTGCCGGGGCGGCCAGGGCGTAGCGCCCGGCCGCTGCCGGCGTCAGGTAAAATGACGGGTTGCAAACCGGATTTGCGGCCGGCAGTGGCCGCCGCGATACCCGGGGGAGATGCTTGGTGAAACCTTACGACTTTCCGGATGCCCAGGGCCATTTCGGCCCTTATGGCGGTGTTTTCGTGGCGGAAACGCTGATGCACGCGCTCGACGAGCTGCGCGCGGCCTATGACCATTACCGTGTCGACCCCGCCTTCCAGGAAGAGTTCAACTACGAACTCAAGCATTTCGTGGGCCGTCCGAGCCCGGTCTACCATGCCCGCCGCTGGTCGGAAATGGTGGGCGGCGCCCAGATCTGGTTCAAGCGCGAAGACCTGAACCATACCGGCGCCCACAAGGTCAACAACTGCATCGGCCAGGCATTGCTGGCCAAGCGCATGGGCAAGCCCCGCGTCATCGCCGAAACCGGCGCTGGCCAGCACGGCGTGGCCACCGCCACGGTGGCGGCCCGCTACGGCATGGAATGCGTGGTCTACATGGGCAGCGAAGACGTCCGCCGCCAGGCGTCGAACGTCTACCGCATGAAGCTGCTGGGCGCCACGGTGGTGCCGGTCAACTCCGGCTCGCGCACCCTGAAGGACGCGCTCAACGAAGCCATGCGCGACTGGGTCACCAACATTGAAAACACCTTCTACATCATCGGCACGGTGGCGGGCCCCGACCCCTATCCCCGCATGGTGCGCGATTTCCAGACCGTCATCGGCAACGAATGCCTGACGCAGATGCCTGAAGCCGCTGGCCGCCAGCCCGACTACGTCGTGGCGGCGGTGGGCGGCGGCTCCAACGCCATGGGCATCTTCCATCCCTATATTCCCTACGAAAACGTGCGCCTGATCGGCGTCGAGGCGGCGGGCGAGGGCATGGACAGCGGCCGCCACGCCGCTTCCCTGGCCGCGGGCCAGGTGGGCGTGCTGCATGGCAACCGCACCTACGTCATGCAGGACGCCGACGGCCAGGTCCAGGAAACCCATTCGGTCTCCGCCGGCCTGGACTATCCCGGCGTCGGTCCGGAACATGCCTGGCTGAAGGACTCCGGCCGCGCCGAATACGTCGGCATCACCGACGCGGAAGCCCTCAAGGCCTTCCACGATTGCTGCCGCATCGAAGGCATCATGCCTGCGCTGGAATCGTCGCACGCCATCGCGCAAGCCGTGAAGATGGCCGCCACGCTGCCGCGCGACGCCGTCATCCTGGTCAACTTGTCGGGCCGTGGCGACAAAGACATGCATACCGTGGCCGAACAGGCCGGCATCGAGCTCTGAGGCCCTGTCCATGACCACTCGCACCGACCGCATCGCCGCCGCTTTTGCGCGCACCGCCGAATCCGGCCGCGCCGCGGCGCTGATTCCCTACATTGCCGCGGGCGATCCCTCGCCCGCCGCCACCGTTCCCCTGATGCACGCGCTGGTCGAGGCCGGCGCCGACGTCATCGAACTGGGCGTACCGTTCTCCGATCCCATGGCCGACGGCCCGGTGATCCAGCGCGCCGCCGACCGCGCCATCGCGCAGGGCGTGGGCCTGGCCCGCGTGCTGGACCTGGTGGCCGAGTTCCGTCAGCGCGACGCCGCCACGCCGGTGGTGCTGATGGGTTACGCCAACCCGATAGAACGCATGGGCCAGGCCGAGTTCGCGCGCCGCGCCGAGCAGGCTGGCGTGGACGGCGTGCTGGTGGTGGATTATCCGCCCGAAGAAGTCGTCGAGTTCGCGGCCACGCTGGGCGAGCATGGCATCGCCCCGATCTTCCTTTTGGCGCCCACGTCCACGGAAGCGCGCATCAAGGCCGTAGCCGCGGTCGCCCGCGGCTACGTGTACTACGTGTCGCTCAAGGGCGTCACGGGTTCGGGCTCGCTCAATACCGATGACGTGGCCGAGCGTTTGGCCGTGATCCGCCGCCACGTGCGCGATATTCCGGTAGGCGTGGGCTTCGGCATCCGCGACGCCGAAAGCGCCCAGCGCGTGGCGCGCGCGGCCGACGCCGTCGTGATCGGCAGCAAACTGATTGAAACCATGGAGCAGGCGGCGGCGGACGCCCCCGCGGCCCAGAAAACCGACGCCGCAGTCACCGCCGCCAGCGGCTGGCTGCGCACCATCCGGCAAGCGCTGGATCAAGTAAAACGAGCAAGCGCGTCGGCCTGAGTGGCGGGCGTGACCTCATACGGGATGAATAATCAATGAGCTGGATCGAAAAACTCCTGCCTCCTCGCATCAACAAAACCAGCGAAAGCGGCCCGCGCCGCGTTCCCGAAGGCCTTTGGGTGAAATGCCCGTCGTGCGAATCGGTGCTGTACAGCGAAGACTTGGCGGCCAACCTGCACGTCTGCCCCAAGTGCGACCACCACATGCGCATCGGGGCTCGCGCCCGCATCGATTCGCTGCTGGATGTCGAGGGCCGGGTCGAAATCGGCCAGACCACGCGTTCGGTCGACACGCTGAAGTTCAAGGACACGCGCAAGTATCCCGAGCGTCTGCAGGAAGCGGTCAAGCAAACCGGTGAAACCGACGCCATGGTGGTCATGAGCGGCTCGATCCGCGGCGTGTCCGCAACCCTGGCCTGCTTTGAATTCGAATTCATGGGCGGCTCCATGGGCTCGGTGGTGGGCGAGCGCTTTGCGCGCGGCGCCCAGGCCGCCCTGGACAACCGGACGCCGTTCATCTGCGTGGCCGCCTCGGGCGGCGCGCGCATGCAGGAAAGCCTGCTGTCGCTGATGCAGATGGCCAAGACCAACGCCATGCTGACCCGCCTGTCGGCGGCCGGCCTGCCGTTCATCAGCGTGTTGACCGACCCCACCATGGGCGGCGTGTCGGCCAGCTTTGCCTTCATGGGCGACGTGGTCATCGCCGAGCCCAAGGCGCTGATCGGCTTTGCCGGCCCGCGCGTGATCGAACAGACCGTGCGCGAAAAGCTGCCGGAAGGCTTCCAGCGCGCCGAGTTCCTGCTGCAGAAGGGCGCCATCGACATGGTCGTGGACCGCCGCCAGCTGCGCGAGGAAATCGCCCGCCTGCTGGCCTTGCTGACCAATCAGCCCGCGGATGTGGTGACGGCCTGAATCTTGCCTCCATCCTGCCGGCCTTTTTGGGCGGACTGGATGGGCGGTGATCGGATGCCGCCGGCAGCCTCGGGCTCCCGGCGGCATTCTCGTTTAGGGAGTTTGTCAGGAGGCATCTGAAGGACGTTATTCGGAACAGTCTTTTCCATCCGCGATGTTGCCTGCCTGCGACAGAAATCGAGTCGTCCGGCCCGGATTTTGCTATGTTGCGTACTAGGTTTGAAATCTACGGAGTTTTCCAATGCAGTTGACCAAGAAGAAGATGCTTACCGGCCTTGTGGGACTTGCCCTGGCTGCAACCGCGTCGCTGGCAAGCGCCCAATCGTCCGAAGGCACCCAGGGCGGCGTCAGCATGCATTACGGCATTGGAGACCACTATCAGCGCCTGACGCTGAACTACGAAACGCCATCTGTCTGGACCTACCAGTTCGGCGGCAACTGGGGTCGCCTGGACCTGACGCCTGAACTCGGCGTGTCGTACTGGAAGGCTAGTGGTTCGCGTTCGCCCAGCCATGTCTGGCAGCTCAACGCCATCCCGATGTTCCGCTGGTGGACTGGCGAACGCTTCTACATCGAAGCGGGTATCGGCGCCACGCTGTTCTCCAGCACGCGCTTCGCCGACGAGAACATCAGCACCGCCTTCCAGTTTGGCGACCACATCGGCATGGGCTTTCTGGTGACGCCGAACAATCGCATCGGCCTGCGCTATTCGCACTTCTCCAATGCCAGCATCAAGCGCCCGAACCCGGGCCTGGACGTGGTGCAGCTGACCTACACCTATCAGTTCTGATTCCGCCTTGCGCGAGCCTGGCGCGGCCCCAGGGCGCGCCAAACAGAAAGATCCACCCTCAGGGGTGGATTTTTTTTTGGGCTGCCGCGCTGAGTTGCTTCCCGCTCAATCTAAAACAACAAAAATATTATGTTCTGATGCTGCGTACACATACTTGTTGGTAAGGAGTGCAATGGCCAGAATGCCCAGGCACCGCACAACACACAATGAGCCGCCGCGCGGCCCCTGATTCTCCGCAGCACGCATGGCCGCGCCAGGAGAGGGGACGCGACGACGGCAAACGGAGACCAACGCATGAACTACCCCTGTACGCCCGCGCGTCCGCTGACGCGCATGGCCACCGCTATTGGCCTGGCCCTCGCGCTGTCCTGCGGCGCATCCGCCGCATCCGCCGCATCGGCCGAGGAGTTTCCCAACAAGCCGCTGCGCATGGTCGTGGGTTTTGCGCCGGGAGGCGGCGCGGACATCGTGGCGCGCCTGGTGGGCGCCAAGATGGCCGAAAGCCTGGGGCAGCAGGTGGTGGTGGAGAACCGGGCCGGCGCCACCGGCACCATCGCCGCCGACAACGTGGCCCGTTCGCCTGCCGACGGCTATTCGCTGTTCCTGGGCTCGCAGTCCACCATGGTGGTCGCCCCTTCCTTGTTCCCGTCCCTGCCGTTCAAGCCTGAAAAGGACTTCGCGCCGGTGTCGCAGGTGGTGACCATGCCTCTGATCCTGGTGGTCAATCCGGCGTTGGTGGACGCGAAGACCGTGCAGGAGCTCACCGAGCACATCCGCAAGGCGGGCGACGGCGCCATGAGCTACGCCTCGTCGGGCCAGGGCGGTCCGCAGCACATTGCCGGGGAACTGTACGCGCACATGGTGGGCACCAAGGTGACGCACGTGCCCTACAAGGGCGAATCGGCCGCCATGGCGGATGTGCTGGGCGGGCACGTGCCGTACATGTTCGCCAATCTTCCTGTGGCCTTGCCGCACATCAATTCGGGCAAGGTCCGGCCGCTGGCCATTACCAGCCTGAAGCGCGATCCCAAGGCGCCGCAGATTCCGACCCTGGCTGAATCGGGCTTCAAGGACTTTGAAGTGTCGACCTGGTACGGCGTGTTTGCGCCGGCCAATACGCCCAAGCCCGTGGTGGGCAAGCTTGCCGATTCCATCCGCGCGGCCCTGCAACAGAGTGACATGCAGGCCAAGCTGAGCGAGCAGGGTTTCACGGTGGTGGGTAGCGATTCCGAGACCTTCACACGCTTCGTGGGGGCGGAGTTGCCGCGCTGGTCCGTGCTGATCCGCGACATAGGCATCAAACCCGAATAGCCGGCCTGCCCGCGCCAGGGCATCCGCGGCCGGGCGTTCCCTTCATTCCTGCGAGACCAAAATATGATCGACTTAAGCGAAAAGCGCGCTGCCGGCCCCGTCATCCGCCTGCACTCCGCGGACAACGTGGTGGTGGCGCGCGTGCCCATCGGCATAGGCGCGGCCGTGCCTTCCGAGGGCATCGTCAGCCGCAGCCAGATTCCGGCCGGCCACAAAATCGCGGCGCGCGACCTGCGCGCCGGCGAGCCCATCCTCAAGTACAACGTCTGCATCGGTTTTGCGGCCAGCGACATTCCGGCGGGCACCTACGTCCACTCGCACAATATGGACTTCCAGGAGTTCGACCGCGACTACGCGCACGCCCGCGACTACGTGCCTACGCCGGTCTTGCCCGAGTCCGAGCAGGCGCGCTTTCTCGGCATCGTGCGCGCCAATGGGCAGGTGGCCACGCGCAATTACATAGGCGTCATGGCGACGGTCAACTGTTCGGCGACGGTGGTGCATCGTATTGCCGAGGCTTTCACCCCGGAACTGATGGCGGCCTATCCCAACGTGGATGGCGTGGTGGCGCTGAGCCATGGCATGGGTTGCGGCATGGAGATGTCGGGCGAACCCATGGACCTGTTGCGCCGGACGATGGGCGGCTATGCCTGCCATGCCAACTTCGCCGCTGTGCTGATCGTCGGGCTGGGCTGCGAGCGCAACCAGCTGGATGCCTTGCTCAAGGATCAGGGCCTGGAGGCGGGCGCGCGACTGAAGACCTTCATCATGCAGGAGACCGGCGGCACGCGTAAAACCATCGAGGCCGGCGTCGCCGCAGTGCAAGCCCTGCTGCCGCAGGCCAATGAGGTCGAGCGCGTGCCGTTGCCGGCGCGGCACCTGACGGTGGGGCTGCAATGCGGCGGGTCGGACGGCTTTTCGTCCATCACCGCCAATCCGGCGCTGGGCGCGGCCATGGACATCCTGGTGCGCCACGGCGGCACCGCCATCCTGTCCGAAACGCCGGAGATCTACGGCGTGGAGCACACGCTGACGTCGCGTGCCCGCAACCGCGAGGTCGGCGAGAAGCTGGTGCAGCGTATCCGCTGGTGGAAGGAAGAGTATTCGCCCGGGCGCGACGTGCAGATCAACGGCAAGGTCAGCCCGGGCAACCAGATGGGCGGCCTCGCCAATATCTTCGAGAAATCGCTGGGTTCTTCGATGAAGGGCGGCACCACCGCGCTGATGGAGGTCTACCGATACGCGGAGCCGGTGCGCCAACCCGGCATGGTATTCATGGATACGCCCGGCTTCGATCCTGTCTCGGCGACCGGGCAGATTGCCGGCGGGGCCAACATGATCTGTTTCACGACCGGACGCGGCTCGATGTTCGGCGCCAAGCCCGTGCCGTCGATCAAGCTGGCGACCAACACGCCGATGTATGAAAGGCTGACGGAAGACATGGACGTCAATTGCGGCGCCATCCTGGACGGCACCGCGACGTTGCAGGAAGTTGCGCAGCGCATCTTCGAGGAAATCCTGCTGGTGGCTTCCGGCACGCGCAGCAAGAGCGAGCTGCTGGGGCTGGGCGACCACGAGTTCGTGCCCTGGAACATCGGCGTGGTGAGCTGAGGCGCGCAGCCGCATACGCAAAAACGCCCCCGCGGACGGCCATCCAGGACCGTGCGCGGGGGCTTTTTTTTGCCGCGGATGTGCCGCTGTGTTGTGCGATTCCGCAGGCGGCGGCGCGCCTGCGGGACTGGCGATTAGTTGTCCGCCAGCGTTTGCGCGCCCGGCATGTCGAAGCCGTTGTCATCCAGGGCGGCCTGCAAGGCGGTGCGCTGTTCGGCGTTCAGTTCCACCAGGGGCGGGCGTACCGTCGCCCAGGCGGGGTCGCCGGACTTCCAGGCGATGGCGGCCTTCATCGCGGGGATCATGGGGAATTTGCCGAACACGTTGCGGGTCGCGTTCAGTCCGGCCTGGCGGGCGTCGGCGTCGGCTTCCTGCCAACGCTGTTGCAGCGCGACGATCGGGCCCGGGTTGACGTTGCCGGTGGCCGTGATGCAGCCCACGCCGCCGGCGCGCAGCGTCTGCAGCAGGAAAGCCTCGCTGCCCGCGTAGACCCGGAAGCCGCGCGGCGCAAAACGTTCGATCATGGCCGCCGTGTTGTTCCAGTCGCCGCCGCTGTCCTTCACGCCCGCGACCTGGCCGGGGTAGCGGTCCAGCAGGCGGTCTATCAGGTCCAGGCTGAGCGGCACCTGGCTCACGGGCGGGATGTGGTACAGGTACATGCGCAGCCGGTCGTCGCCCACGCCTTCGATCAGTTCGGCGTAGTAGCGGAACAGGCCCTCGTCGCTTACGCCCTTGTAGTAGAAGGGCGGCAGGACCAGCACGCCCATGCTGCCGCTGCGCACGGCGTGGCGGGTCAGCTCGATCGCGTCGGGCAGCGCGCAGGCGCCGGTGCCGGGCATTAGTGCGGACGGCTCCACGCCAGCTTCCAGCAGCGCGTCCAGCAGGCTGCGTTTTTCAGACAGGGCCAGCGAGTTGGCTTCTGAGTTGGTGCCGAATATGGCCAGGCCGACGGATTGCTCGCGCAGCCAGCGGCAGTGCTTCACGTAGCGTCCCAAGGCCGGGCGATAGGCTGCGTCGAATGGCGTCAGGACCGGAGAAAAAACGCCGGGAATGCTGGCTTGGGTGCTCATTGTCTCTACTCGTTGTCTGATGAATGAAAAGGGCGCGCCAGGCGGCGCGACGGCAACGTCTGATTCTGGCACCGAACCAGCCGATGAACATCTGCTGTTTAATTGCTTCAATCCATAAAATTGTTGTGGTTTGCCCTGGCGCAAACCGAGCATACAGAAAAAAGGGGACGTTTTGGATACGCGATATGTGCAGAGTTTTGTGTCAGTGGTCGAATGCGGATCACTGGCGGAGGCGGCGCGCCGGCTGGACCTGACGCCTGCCGCCATCGCGGCACGGGTGCGCACCCTGGAAGAGGAATTGGGCGCCACGCTCATCAAGCGCGTCGGCCGCAGCGTCAAGGCTACCGAGGCGGGCCTGAAAGTGCTGGAGCGCGCCCGCGGCGTGCTGCGCGAGGTGCGGGATCTGCGCGCCAGCGCCAGCGACGATGCGCCTTTGGGCGAACTGCGCCTGGGCGTATCGGTGTCGGCGCTCACGGGCATCATGCCCATCGTGCTGGCGCGCCTGTACCGGCGCCTGCCAAAACTTGCCGTCTTCATCGAGCCGGGCACGTCCAATCACCTGTATCACCGGGTGATCAACGGCGACCTGGACGCGGCCTTCATCGTCAAACCCCAGTTCAACCTGTCCAAGGGCTATGCCTGGAAACTGGTGGCGGAAGAGCCGCTGGTGGTGCTGGCGCCGCCCGACACCGCGAGCAACGACGCCCACGAGCTGATGAGCACGCAGCCCTTCATCCGCTACGACCGCAACGTCTGGGGAGGCCGCCTGGCGGACCAGTACCTGCGCCAGCACGGCATCGTGCCGCGCGAGCGCCTGGAGGTCGACGGCCTGATGGGCATCGCCTGCATGGTGTCGGAAGGATTGGGGGTGTCGCTGGTGCCCGACTGGGCGCCGGATTGGCTGGACAGCCGGCGCGTCAAGCGCGTGCCGCTGCCGGGGCGGGCGCCGCTGCGCCGCATGGGGATCCTCTGGGCCCGGCACATGCCGCATTCGGCGCTGGCGGAAGCGTTCGTGGAAGAAGCCGGGCTGGCCTTGAACCTGCCTGCGGAGCGGATAGAAGGCGATTGAGAGGCGCGGGGCGCCGGCGAGTCGCATGGGGCCTGGCGCACCGGGGATGGGCCGCGTCAGCATGACCGCGCATCGGGTCCACCATGAAAAACACCCCGGAAACTGGATCGAGATCCAGCTCCCGGGGTGCGGGGTATTGCGCGTCGCAAGCCTTTGCGGGCTTGCGGCTTAGTGGCGCGTTTCGACCTGAACCAGCGGCTCGTTGGAAACGGACGCGACCGGCTTGCGCTCGCGGCCCAGGCGGACCGGCGTATGCGCCGCGGCGATGCGCAGCTGGGTCTGTGCGTGGCGGTCCGGATCGGTTTCCACCCACTGCAGGCCAGCAGCGTTGACCACGTCATGCAGGGCTTGGGCCTTGGCCGACGGAGCAACTGCCGGCACCACGATGGGCTGGCTGGCTACGGGCGCGGCGGCAGGCGCCGGGGCCGCCGTTTCCTGGACCACCGGCGCGGCAGGGGCGACGGGGGCGGCAGGGGCGGGCGTGAGCACGGGTTCGACGGCAGCGGCTTCCACCGGTGTCTGTTCGGACGCTGCGGGGGCGGAAGCCTCGCTCGCGGCTTGCACGGAAACCGGCTGCGTTACCTCGGGGGCCACCGTCTGCACGGGCTGGGCCACGGCTTCAGCGGCTTGCACGGGTTCGACCTGTTGGGCTGCAACCGGAGTGGCGGCAACCTTGGCGGGTTCAGCCGGTGCGGCTGCAGCCTCTTGGACTTGCACCGGAGCGGCTTCGACTTGCTGAGGCTGGGCCGGAGCGGCTGCGACCTGCTGGACCGGGGCCGGCTCCACGGCTTGCGCGGCGCTCACGGCGGGCTGGGCAGCGGAGTCTTCCGATTGCTCGGCGCCGTCATCGTCGGCGCCATCTTCGAGCTGCTCATCGCTGCCGGCCAGACCTGCTTCGTCCGGGCTGCGGCGGCCACGGCGGCTGCGGCGGCGGCGGCGCTTGCGCTCGGGATCGGCCGCGCCTTCGGCGCCTTCGATGCCGGGCACGCCATCGGCGGCCTGTTCGACGGTTTCGGAGGTTTCGGCGACCAGCTCGGCAGCTTCAGGGGCAGGCTTGGTCTCGGGCAGAGCGGTGGCAACCGTCTGCGCCAGGGCGGCGACCATGCTTTCCTGTTCGCTCATCGGCGCGTCGGACTGGCCTTCCTCGCGGCGGTTGCGGCCGCGGCCGCGACGGCGGTTGCGACCGGCGCCGGCATCTTCGCCGCCGGCTTCCCCGGCTTGCTCGGGACGATTGGACGCCAGGGCCGCTTGCGTGGCCTGGGTGTCGCGTTCGCCGCGGGCTTCGTTGCGGTTGTGGCGATCGCCGCGTTCCTGGCGTTCGCCTTCGGGGCGGCGGTTGCCGCGCACGTGATGGCGGCCGCCCTCGCTGCCTTCGGCGCCTTCGGTGCGCGACTCGCCGCGGCGGTTGCGGTTGCGGTCCGAACCATGGCGTTCGCCACGGCGTTCCTGGCCGTCATGGCCGCTGCGGCCCTTGCCGCGGCCGGAGCTGGCGCGCTTGGCGCTGTCTTCCTGGGCGGCGGGAGCGGGCTTGGCCGCCTCGGAGCTGCCTCCCAGCCAGCCGAACAGGCGCTTGAACAGGCCGCCCAGGCCGCCGGCTGCTGCCGGAGCGGGAGCCGCCGCGGCGGGAGCCGGGGTTGAAACCGGAGCGGGCTGCGAAGGCGTGATGCCCTTGACCAGCGCTTCCGGACGGGACTTGATCTCGTGCTCGCGCGGCTGCCAGGGGGCGTCCGTGGCCGGAGCTTCAACCAGTTCGAAGCTGGTCTTCAGTTCTTCCAGGCGCGGATCGTCGTGGCGCAGGCGCTCGATGTGGTGGTGCGGCGTTTCCAGATGCTTGTTGGGGATCAGCATCAGGTTGACCTTGAGGCGGGCTTCCATCTTGGTGATGTCGGCGCGCTTTTCGTTCAGCAGGTAGGTAGCCACGTCGACCGGCACTTGGGCGTGCACGGCGGCGGTGTTTTCCTTCATGGCTTCTTCTTGCAGCAGGCGCAGCACGTGCAGGGCGCTGGACTCGGCGTCGCGGATCACGCCGGTGCCGTTGCAGCGCGGGCAGGTGATGTGCGAGCCTTCGTTCAGGGCCGGGCGCAGGCGCTGGCGCGACAGTTCCATCAGGCCGAAGCGCGAAATCTTGCCCATCTGGACGCGGGCGCGGTCGAAATGGAGGGCGTCACGCAGGCGCTGTTCGACGGCGCGCTGGTTCTTGCTGTCCTCCATGTCGATGAAGTCGATGACGATCAGGCCGCCCAGGTCGCGCAAACGCAACTGGCGGGCCACTTCGTCGGCGGCTTCCGAGTTGGTGCGCAGCGCGGTTTCCTCGATGTCGGCGCCGCGCGTGGAGCGGGCCGAGTTGACGTCCACGGAAACCAGGGCTTCGGTGTGGTCGATGACGATGGCGCCGCCCGAAGGCAGCGTCACCGTGCGCGAGTAGGCCGTTTCGATCTGGTGTTCGATCTGGAAGCGGGAGAACAGCGGGATATCGTCGCGGTAGCGTTTGACGCGCTGGACGTTGTCCGGCATCACCACGCTCATAAAGGCCGTGGCCTGATCGGCGATCTCGTCGGTATCGATGAGGATCTCACCGATTTCCGGGGAGAAGTAGTCGCGGATGGCCCGGATGACCAGGCTGGATTCCAGGTAGATCAGGATGGGCGCGGAGTTGTCGCGCGCGGCGCCATCGATGGCCGTCCAGAGCTGCAACAGATAGGACAGGTCCCACTGGAGTTCTTCGACGTTGCGGCCGATGCCGGCGGTACGGGCGATGATGCTCATGCCCTGGGGCAGATCGAGCTGCTCCATGGTGTCGCGCAGTTCCTGGCGGTCCTCGCCCTCGACGCGGCGCGAAACACCGCCGCCGCGGGGGTTGTTGGGCATCAGGACCAGGTAGCGGCCAGCCAGCGAGATGAACGTGGTCAGGGCGGCGCCCTTGTTGCCGCGCTCTTCCTTTTCAACCTGGACGATCAGTTCCTGGCCTTCGCGCAGGGCGTCCTGGATGCGGGCGCTGCGGACGTCCACGCCTTCCTTGAAGAAGCTGCGGGCTACTTCCTTGAAGGGCAGGAAGCCGTGGCGGTCTTCGCCGTAGTTGACGAAGCAAGCCTCGAGGCCGGGTTCGATCCGGGTGATGACACCTTTGTAGATGTTGCCTTTGCGTTGTTCGCGGCCGGCAGTCTCGATGTCGAGGTCGATGAGTTTTTGCCCATCGACGATAGCGACGCGTAATTCTTCCTGATGCGTCGCATTGAACAGCATGCGCTTCATGAGAGGGGTTCTCCGTTGTCATGACGCGCCGATATCGGCGCGTGACCTCGGGTCACTCGGGCTGCGGCTGAAGCGGGCAAGAAATGCGGACCGTACCTGGGCGGCGCCCAGGCGTATCCGCCGCGGGTCAGGCGGGCACGTCGAGCCGTGGGGCTCGGGGTTCTGTCAGCAGGAGGGTCAGCTTCACTGAATGTGGTTTGACGGAAAAGTGCTGTGAACGGCAGTTGCGGTCGGATTGGTTGCCCACGCGCAGCTGGTGCTTTAAATATGCGACGATTCTTGCGGTGCTTCAGAGCCGCTTGCGGCATGCAACGGACCTGCTGGGACAGCGGGCAAAATGAATGCCACACCACTATCCGGCAGGGCGCGGTTGCGCCGGCGACCAAATGACCCCAGGGGTTGAATGAGCAGGCAGTACAATGGCGGCCCGCGCGCTCGACGGAGTTGCGTAACGTTGCATCTCTACGTCAGGCGGCTAGTTCAGCCCCTTTAGGCTGTCCCGATTATATGTCGCTTTCCGCAATGCGCAAAGAAACTTCCTCCTCGAAAACCCTCTCTAAAGCTCCCCCCGCCGTCCGCATGGTGGAGGTCGACGCCGAGCAGGCCGGCCAGCGCCTGGACAACTTTCTGGCCAGACTGTGCAAGGGCGTCCCCAAAACCCACATATACAAGGCCATCCGCGGCGGCGAGGTGCGGATAAATAAGGGACGTACTTCGGCCGACTACAGGGTCGCCGAAGGCGATGTGGTGCGTATTCCGCCCTTGCGCTTGCCCGATCCCGGCAAGCCCCGTCCGGTGCCCGGCGCAGAGTTCCCGGTGGTGTTCGAGGACGAGGCCCTGCTGGTGGTGGACAAGCCCGCTGGCGTGGCGGTCCATGGCGGCAGCGGCGTGTCCTTTGGCGTGATCGAGCAATTGCGGGCAGCCCGGCCCGGCGCAAAATTCCTGGAGCTGGTCCACCGCCTGGACCGGGAAACCTCTGGCCTCTTGATGGTGGCCAAGAAGCGCAGCGCCTTGCTGGCGCTGCACGCCATGCTGCGCGAAGGAAAAGGGGATAAGCACTACCTGGCCCTGGTCGAGGGCGATTGGGTCAATGACCGCCAGCACATCAAGCTGGGCCTGTCCAAGTGGACCACCCAGTCCGGCGAACGCCGGGTAAAGGTCGATCCAGACGGCCAGTCGGCGCACACCATCGTCACACTCAAGCAGCGGCTGGGTGGCTATAGTCTGGTCGACGCTGAATTGCGCACCGGCCGTACCCACCAGATCCGGGTGCATCTGGCCGCCAGCGGCTTTCCCATCGTCGGTGACGATAAATACGGTCACGATGAGGTGCGGGCGGAGTTCGCTCGCATGGGCTTTGGCAGGATGTTCCTGCATGCCCATCAATTGACCTTGGCCCACCCGGTGACGGGCGAGCCCCTCACGCTTACCGCCGAGCTGCCCCCCGCCTGCCGGCAAATACTGAAACAACTGGAGTCGGTCTGATTATGTCGTATTCGCTGGTCGTTTTTGACTGGGATGGCACCCTGATGGATTCCACGCACAGCATCGTGGCAGCCATCCAGGGCGCCTGCCGCGACCTGGAACTGGCGGTGCCGTCGGCATCCGACGCCAGCTGGGTGATAGGCCTGTCCCTGGAAAGCGCCTTGCGCCGCGCGGTGCCGGACCTGACGCAGGCGATGCTGCCGCGCTTCCTGGAGCGCTACCGCACGCATTACCTGCTGCGCGACCCGGAGTTGCGCCTGTTCGAGGGTGTGCAGGAACTGCTGGCCGAACTGGCGGGGCAGAACGTGCGCCTGGCGGTGGCGACCGGCAAGAGCCGCGTGGGCCTGACCCGCGCGCTGGCCGCAACTGGCCTGGGGCCGCTGTTCGACGCCACCCGTACCGCTGACGAGACTTTCAGCAAGCCGCATCCCGCCATGCTGCATGAACTGATGCAGGAGTTGGACGTGGATCCGGATCGCGTGGTGATGGTGGGTGACACCTCGCACGATCTGCAGATGGCGATCAATGCCGGCGTGCACGGCCTGGGCGTGACCTATGGCGCGCATACCCTGAAGGAACTTGAGGGTTGCTCGCCCCAAGCTGTGCTCGACAGCGTGCCGAAGGTGCGCGAGTGGCTGTTGCCGCGGGTCTAGCCGCTGTCTGTCGCCCGGGTTTCCCCGGGCGCGGAACGCCTGCCGCCGGCTCGGGTCTATAGGAAATACCCGCAAGCGCCGCCTGCCGCGGAATATCATGGGGCGGCGCGGCGTCCATGGCTTGCGCAGGGCGCGCCCATGATCCTGCGGGCGCTACACCGGAGACCATGATGCTGATACGCAAGCCCGACGATTTTCTTCCGTCCGAGATCACCTCCGAGGCCGTCTGGCGTTCGCGCCGCGAACTGATGTTGCGCGCCGGGGTGGTTGCCGCCGCCGCGGGCCTGCCAGGCTGGGCCACGCGCAGCGCGCATGCCCAGGAGGCCGGCGCGCTGCCGGGCAAGGCCAACGCCGCCCTGAGCGTCATGGACAAGCAGACCTCGCTGGCCGACATCACCTCGTACAACAACTATTACGAGTTCGGCATGGATAAGGATGATCCAGCCGCCAACGCCGGCAAATTGCAGACCCGTCCCTGGAGCGTGAGTGTCGAGGGCGAAGTCGGCAAGCCGCGCACGTTTTCCATAGAGGAACTGCTGAAGCTGGCGCCGATGGAAGATCGCGTCTATCGGCTGCGCTGCGTCGAGGGCTGGTCCATGGTGATCCCCTGGGTGGGGTATTCGCTGTCGGCGCTGCTCAAGCAGACGGAACCCACGGGCAACGCCAAGTACGTGGAATTCGTGACCGCCGTGCAGCGCGAGAACATGCCCGGCGTGCGCTCCGGCGTCCTGGATTGGCCCTACGTGGAGGGCCTGCGTATCGATGAGGCCATGAATCCCCTGGCCATGCTGGTGTTCGGCGTCTACGGCCGCGTGCTGCCGAACCAGAACGGTGCGCCGCTCCGTTTGGCCGTGCCCTGGAAGTACGGTTTCAAGTCGGCCAAGTCCCTGGTGAAGATCCGTCTGGTGGAAAAGCTGCCCGTGTCGTCCTGGATCAAGGCCGCGCCGCAGGAGTATGGCTTCTACGCCAATGTGAACCCGGACGTGCCCCATCCACGCTGGAGTCAGGCCACCGAGCGCCGTATCGGCGAGGACGGCCTGTTCTCGCCCAAGCGCAAGACCTTGATGTTCAATGGTTATGGCGAGCAGGTGGCGGCGCTCTACCAGGGCATGGATCTAAAGGCGAACTATTGAGGCGTTCGTATGCCTGATGGCACTCCGCAGGCGGTTCCCGCTGCGCCGCCACGCAAGACACAGCTTTCTGCCAAGGCGGTAGGGCGTTTCAAGCCGTTCCTGTTCCTGCTTGGGCTGACGCCTTTCGCGCGCTGGATCTGGCTGGGCGTGAACAACGGGCTGACGGCGAATCCCGTCGAGTTCCTGACCCGTTCCTCGGGCACCTGGACCTTGGTCTGCCTGCTCGTGACGCTGGCCATCACGCCGCTGCGCCGGCTGACCGGCCAGCCCGCCCTGGTGCGCTTGCGCCGCATGTGCGGCCTGTTCGCGTTCTTCTATGGGTCCATGCATTTCATGGCCTGGGTCTGGTGGGACCGCGGTTTCGATCCGGCGGGCATGCTGCGGGATATCGGCGAACGTCCCTTCATCATGGTGGGATTCGCGGCGTTCGTGCTGATGGCCGCGCTGGCGGCCACCTCGACGCAATGGGCCATGCGCAAGCTGGGCAAGCGCTGGCAGAGCCTGCATCGCGCCATCTATGCCATCGGGCTGCTGGCGGTGCTGCATTACTGGTGGCACAAGGCAGGCAAGAACGACCTGACTCAACCCGCGCTCTACGCCGCCGTGCTGGCCCTGCTGCTGGGCTGGCGGCTGTTCGCGTGGCTACGCGCGCGGCGCTGAGGCTGGCCGGTTCTACAACATCGCCAGCATGATGGCGGCGGTTTCGGCGTCGGGCTGGCCGTCGTACAGCGCTGGCCGGTAGTGCATCTGGAAGGCCGCCAGTGCGCCGATCGTGGCTGGATCCAGCGTGCCGTCCTGTGGGCAGGCGTAGCCCAACCGCGTCAACTGCTTCTGGAACCACGCCACGTCGGGGACGCCCTGGATCTGCAGCCGCGCAAGGTGCTCGGCGGCGCCGGTTTCGTCATACCAGCGCCCGATTCCCGTCGCGGCCAGGGCTTTCCAGGGGAAAAGGGGGCCAGGGTCGACCTTGCGCTGCGGGGCGATGTCGCTGTGGCCCACGATGTTTTCGGGCGCGATGCCGTGGCGCTGCGCAATATCGCGTACGAGTATGGTCAGCGCGCGCAATTGCCGGTCGTTATAGGGGTGCCAGACGGGCTTGCCGTCCGTGCCCTCCGTCCAGCCTGGATTGACGATTTCTATGCCAATGGACGTGCTGTTCATGGCGATGTTGCCGTACCAGGAGCTGGTGCCGGCGTGCCAGGCGGCGCGGCTCTCGTCCACCAGCCGGTAAACGCGTCCAGCGTCGTTGACCAGATAATGGGAGCTGACCTTGCCCTTGGAGAGCAATTCCATCGAACGGGCGTCGTCGACGCTGGTGTAGTGCAGCACGATGCTGCGTACCCGGCTGGCCTGGCTGACCGCGGTGACCGAAGTGTCCAGGTCCAGGCCGGCGGGGCCGCGCGCGGCGCACCCTGCCAGGATGGCCGCGGCAAGCGGCGCAAGAATCAGGCGGCGCATGGGTCAGCGCGCCAGGAAGAGGAACAGCGTGGGCAGCTTGTCGAGCTGGGGCGCTGGCTGCTTTTTCCAGTCGGCCACGCTGCGGGTGACGATCCATTCGTCGACGGTCGTGACCGAGCGCGCCACGCACAGCTTGGTGTCGCCTTTCAGGCTGGCCAGCAGCGTGGCGAACATGGCGGCGTTGCGATAGGGGGTTTCGATCAGCAGTTGGGTCTGGTTGTGCTTGGCCGAGTGCTGTTCCCAGGCGCGCAGCTGCTTGGCGCGTTCCGCCGGGTCTACCGGCGCATAGCCATGGAAGGCGAAGCGCTGACCGTCCAGTCCGCTGGCCATCAGGCCCAGCAGGATGGAGGAAGGGCCGACCCAAGGCTTGACGATTATGCCGAGCCGATGGGCGGCGTCCGCGACTTTGGCGCCCGGATCCGCGACGGCGGGGCAGCCGGCCTCGGAAACCAGGCCGATTTCCGCGCCCTTGAGCGCAGGCTCCAGCCAGGCCTTGATCTGGGCGGCGTCGACCTTGTCGTTCAGGGTGTGGATGGTGATTTCCTGCAGCGGCCGGACGGTGCCGATCAGCTTGAGGAAGGCGCGGGCGGTCTTGGCGTTTTCGGCGATATAGGTGTCCAGCCGGCCCGCCAGGGTGCGGACCTCGGCGGGTAGCCAGCGCTCGGGCGGGGCTTCGCCCAGGCCGACCGGGATCAGGTGCAGCGCGCCGCTCATGCGGCGGCTCCAGGGGCGTCCAGCGGATCCAGGCCGAACTGCGTCAGCATGCGAGTTAGTGCGATCAGCGGCAGGCCGATGATGGCGGTGGGGTCGTCGCTCTGGATGCTCTCCATAAGCGCGATGCCCAGGCTTTCCGCCTTGGCGCTGCCTGCGGTATCGTAGGGTTCCTCGGCGCGCAGATAGGCCTCGATGGCGCCGTCCGTCAAATGGCGGAAACGGCAGCGCGTGACAATGTCGGCTTTTTCCACCCGTTGGCCGTCGGTGACGGCCAGGGCGCTGTGGAATTCCACGATTTGACCCGACAAGGCCCGCAATTGCGCCAGGGCGCGCGGGAAATCCCCCGGCTTGCCTATGGGCTGTCCGTCCACGGTGGCCACCTGGTCCGAGCCGATCACGATGCTGCCGGGATGCTTGGCTGCGACCGCCATGGCCTTGGCCACGGACAGGCGCAGCGCCAGGGCTTCCGGCGTTTCGCCGGACTGTGGCGTTTCGTCTACATCGGGGGAAATCGCCGTGAAGGGCAGGCGCAGGCGGGACAGCAGTTCTTTGCGGTAACGCGAGCTGGACGCGAGGATCAGGCTAGGCTTTGAAGGCATGCGATATTTGACGTTAATGCGTAAGTCACAGTATTATCTAACGTTTTGCGGGATTTTTGCATGGCTGGGCGTTAAGCCCGCTGCGGCGGGTGGTTAAACCCACTGCATACAGGCGCATGCACAACCCCGCGAATGCAAAGGACTGAACATCAAGCGCATCGATGCATACGCATTTGCCCACATGGGCAAGGAAGCGCAAGGAACCATACCTCTTGTGCGGTTTACGCGCGCGGTTGACGGGCTACCCGAACAACCGCTGGGCGAGGCCGGGCTGGTGACGTGGTCCGTGCGCGGCGAAATGGGTAAATCCGGCCTCTTGCTGGGCCGGCCGCTGCTGCATGTCCATGTTCAGGCGAATCCGGTTCTGGTGTGCCAGCGGTGCAATGAACCGTTTGTGTATCCGATCGACAGCGAAGTCCTCTTGCAGCTGGTCAAGTCCGAAGCCGATCTCGACGACGATGCTTCCTATGGGGAGTCATCCGGCGAGGACGACGAGGACGAAGAAGGAAATGGTTTTGTGTCCAACCTGCCTGAAAAGGTGGTGGGTTCGCATCATTTTGATCTGCTGGCCCAGATCGAAGATGAGCTCATTCTGAGCGTTCCGTATGTGCCCAAGCATGATGTATGCCCGGGCGCGCTGGCCAAGGTCAGCGAAGCTTCTCCCGAGGAGCCCGCTGTCAAGCGTCCGTCGCCGTTTGCGGTGCTGGAACAACTGAAGCACAAAGATTGAGATCAACATCGGGCCGCATCGCGTACAATGCGCCCCGTTTCTAGGAGTCATCATGGCCGTTCAACAAAACAAGAAGTCCCCGTCCAAGCGCGGTATGCACCGCTCGCACGATTTTCTGGTGAACCCGCCGACGGCGATCGAACCCAACACGGGCGAAGCGCATCTGCGTCACCACATCAGCCCCAACGGCTTCTACCGCGGCCGCAAGGTCCTGAAGACCAAGGCCGACGAATAAGGCCCCCGGGCCGAACTCGTACTCGGACCATTTCGGCTGAGCGCTGATACCTGGCACCCGTGATACGCATCGCCATAGACTGTATGGGCGGAGACTTCGGTCTGCCCGTCACGATTCCGGCTGCGATCGAGTTCGCCCGGCAATTTCCGGATACCCGGCTATTGCTGGTCGGGCTTCCCGACGCTATTGAAGCGGCGCTCTCCGAGCACCGTGGGGTAGCGCGCGATCGCATTGAAATCGTGGCGGCTTCCGAAGTCGTCACCATGGACGACCCGGTTGAGGTCGCCCTGCGCCGCAAAAAAGACTCCTCCATGCGCCTGGCCGCCCAGTCCGTCAAGGACGGGCGCGCCGACGCCTGCGTTTCCGCGGGCAATACCGGCGCGTGGATGGCCATTTCACGCTATGTGCTCAAGACGCTGGACGGCATAGACCGCCCCGCGATCGCCACGTCCATTCCGAACCAGACGGGCCGCGCCACCACGGTGCTGGACCTGGGTGCGAATGTGGACTGCACGGCCGAGCACCTGCTCCAATTCGCCATCATGGGCGCCGCGCTGTCGCAGGCGGTGGACCATCGCGAGCGTCCCTCCGTGGGCTTGCTCAATATCGGCGAAGAGGTCATCAAGGGCAACGAAGTCGTCAAGGAAGCCGCTGAGCTTCTTCGAAGCAGCCCGCTCAACTTCTACGGCAACGTGGAAGGCAATGACATATTCAAGGGCACGGTCGACGTCGTCGTCTGCGACGGTTTCGTCGGCAACGTCGTGCTCAAGTCCGTCGAAGGGCTGGCGAAGATGTTGTCCAGCGTCATTCGCGAAGAGTTCAAACGCAATCTGATCACGCTGCTGGCCGGCGCGGTGGCCAAGCCGGTGCTCAACCGCCTGCGCACCCGCGTCGACAACCGCCGCTATAACGGCGCCGCCTTGTTGGGCCTGCGCGGCGTGGTCATCAAGAGCCATGGTTCCGCGGACGTCTACGCCTATGGATTTGCGTTGCAGCGCGCCCGCGAAGCCGTAGTGAGTAAACTGCTGGAGCGCACCGCCGAGACGGTCGCTCAGATTACCAAGCGCGTTCAGTCTGGCGAGGGCCCAACGGCATCGCCGCCGAACGTGGCTGGGGACACCGCTTGATGGATACCGCAATGAAATATTCCGTGATCGCGGGCACCGGCAGCTTCCTGCCGGAACGCGTGGTTTCGAATGACGAACTGGCGGCGGAACTGGCGACGCGCGACATCGCCACTTCCGACGAATGGATCGTCGAGCGCACCGGCATCCGCCAGCGCCACCTGGCCGAACGCGGCGTGACCACCAGCCAGCTTGCCACCGAGGCCTCGCGCCGCGCGCTGGCCGACGCGGGCGTGGACGCGTCCGAGGTCGACCTGATCGTGCTGGCCACGTCAACTCCTGATTTCGTGTTCCCGAGCACCGCCTGCATCGTGCAGGCCAATCTCGGCGCCAAGGGTTCGGCGGCATTTGACGTGCAGGCCGTGTGCAGCGGTTTCGTCTACGCCATGACCACCGCCGACAGCTTCATCCGCGCCGGCCGCGCGCGCTGCGCGCTGGTCATCGGCGCCGAAGTCTTCTCGCGCATCCTGGACTGGAACGATCGCGGCACCTGCGTGCTGTTCGGTGACGGCGCCGGCGCCGTGGTGCTCAAGGCTTCCGACAAGCCCGGCATCCTGGCCGCGCAATTGCACGCCGACGGCAGCCAGGCCAAGATCCTGAACGCCGCGGGCAACGTCGCCTATGGCGACGTGACCGGCGATCCGTTCCTGCGCATGGACGGACAGGCTGTGTTCAAGCAGGCCGTCACGGTGCTGGACCGTTCCGCGCGCGATACCTGCGCCGAAGCGGGCGTCGAGATCGCCGACGTCGATTGGCTGATCCCGCACCAGGCCAACGTGCGCATCCTGAATTTCCTGGCGCGCAAGCTTGCCGTGCCGGTCGAGAAGGTCGTCGTCACCGTCGACAGCCACGCCAACACCTCGGCGGCCAGCGTGCCGCTGGCCCTGGATGCCGCGCGCCGCGACGGCCGCGTCAAGCCGGGCCAGTTGATCCTGATGCAAGGCGTGGGCGGCGGATTCACCTGGGGCTCGGTACTGGCCCGCATGTAAGGGCGCGCTCCGGCGTGGCGTGGCGCATGCGCCGCGGCCGCCGGAACGATGTGCCTGGCATTCCACACAGACACTGAATCAATCCATACGGTCCATCATGAAAATCGCTTTTGTCTTTCCTGGCCAAGGTTCCCAAGCTGTCGGCATGCTGGACGCCTGGTCCGGCGTCGCGGCCGTCACGGACACCGTGGCGCGGGCCAGCCAGGCGCTGGGGCAGGATCTGGGCGCGCTGATCGCGCAAGGTCCCGCAGAACAGCTCAACCTGACCACCAATACCCAGCCCGCCATGCTGACCGCCGGTGTCGCGATGTACGCGGCCTGGTGTGCCGCGGGCGGCCGCAAGCCCGATGTCGTGGCCGGCCACAGCCTGGGCGAGTACGCCGCATTGACGGCCGCGGGCTCGCTCGCGCTCGAAGATGCCGTGCGCCTGGTGCGAGTGCGCGCTGATGCCATGCAGGCTGCCGTACCGGTGGGCACCGGCGCCATGGCCGCCATCCTGGGCCTGGACGACGACGCCGTGCGCGCTGCCTGCGAGGCTGCTGCCCAGGGCGAGGTCGTCGAGGCCGTGAACTTCAACGCGCCCGCGCAGGTCGTGATCGCAGGCCACAAGGCCGCGGTCGAACGCGCCTGCGAACTGGCCAAGGCGGCGGGCGCCAAGCGCGCGCTGCTGCTGCCGGTGTCCGCACCGTTCCATTCCAGCCTGCTCAAGCCCGCCGCCGAAGTGCTGGCCGGCGCGCTGGCTGGCGTGACGGTGTCCGCGCCGCAAGTGCAAGTGATCAACAACGTCGACGTGGCTTCGCCTGTCGAACCCGGGGCAATCCGGGATGCGCTGGTGCGCCAGGCATGGCATCCTGTGCGCTGGGTTGAAACCCTGCGCGAGATGAAGGCGCAGGGCGTCACGCACATCATCGAATGCGGTCCCGGCAAGGTGCTGGCCGGCCTGACCAAGCGCATCGACCCCGAACTCACGGGCATGGCCATTACCGATCCTGCTTCGCTTGAAGCCGCGTTGGCCGCCGTCAACGGAAATTAAGAACATGGACAACACCTCGATCGAACTGCAGGGCAAGATCGCGCTGGTGACCGGCGCCACGCGCGGCATCGGCCGCGCCATTGCCCAGGAACTGGCTGCGCGCGGCGCCACGGTCGTCGGCACCGCCACCTCCGAATCGGGCGCTGCCGCCATTACCGAAGCGCTGGCGCCGTTGGGCGGCCGCGGCGTGGTGCTGGACGTGACCGACGCCGCTGCCTGCGATGCGCTGATCGATGCGCTGGGCAAGGAAGGCGGTGGTCCCCATATCCTCGTCAATAACGCCGGCATCACCCGTGATACGCTGGCAATGCGCATGAAGGACGAGGACTGGTTGGCGGTCATCGACACCAATCTGGCTTCGGTTTTCCGCCTGTCGCGCGCCGTGCTGCGCAACATGATGAAGGCCCGCTGGGGACGCATCATCAACGTCACGTCGGTGGTAGGTTCCAGCGGCAACCCCGGCCAGGCCAACTACGCGGCCGCCAAGGCCGGCGTGGCTGGCATGTCGCGCGCCCTGGCGCGCGAGCTGGGCAGCCGCAACATCACCGTGAACTGCGTCGCCCCCGGTTTCATCGATACCGACATGACGCGCGCGTTGGGCGAAAATCAGACTGCGGCTCTGTTGCAGCAGATTCCGCTCGGCCGCCTGGGTTCGCCCGCCGACATCGCCCACGCAGTGGCGTTTTTGTCCGGACCGCAGGCGGGTTACATTACCGGCACCACCCTGCACGTCAACGGCGGGATGTACATGCAATAAGTCACGAATCGCGCGTAGGCGGCCAGTTCCGCCGCGCCGCCGCCGGACTCGATCGGCGCGGCAACGCGAGATTCAACCGGAAACGCCGCACACCGGTTTCCTGCGCCACTCCCGGCGACAGATCAAGTGCGCGGTGTTATTTTTCTCACGGCCAGGCGTCGCAAAACTCAGCGCTTGGCTATAATTCGCGGGATTTTTCCCATTTGGAGATCTGCATGGAAAGCATCGAACAGCGCGTCAAGAAGATCGTCGCTGAACAACTTGGCGTCAACGAAGCCGAGATCAAGAACGAATCCTCCTTCCTTGACGACCTCGGTGCCGATTCGCTCGACATGGTCGAACTGGTCATGGCGCTCGAAGACGAATTCGAGACCGAGATCCCCGACGAAGAGGCCGAAAAGATCACGACCGTGCAACAAGCGATTGACTACATCAATTCGCACGGCAAGCAGTAAGCTGGGCTTTTACCCTTCTGGTTGCCTCGCGACATCCGTCGCAGCCAACCGGGAAATCGGGGCGGTTTCAGGAATTTGCCGTGCGGTCCGCATGCGGGAAGGGCGTAGTCAAGCCCGACCCGCTTTCGTGTGGACCGCACGTGCAGCGCATCCCGAAAACCGCCTTTCTTTTGTCTGTTTGAGGAGTCATCCGTGAAGCGACGTGTCGTCATCACTGGCCTGGGTATCGTTTCTCCCGTCGGGAACGACTTGACCACCGCTTGGGACAATATCGTCAACGGACGTTCTGGCATCAGCCGCATCACCCGTTTCGATCCCTCGGCCATCACCACGCATATTGCCGGCGAAGTCAAAGACTTCGACATCAGCACCTATATCTCGGCCAAGGAAGCCCGCCAGATGGATACCTTCATCCATTACGGCCTGGCCGCCGGGATGCAGGCATGGCGCGATTGCGGCCTGGAAGTCACCGAAGCCAACGCAGAACGCATCGGCGTGATCGTGGGTTCCGGCATTGGCGGCCTGCCGCGCATCGAGGAAACCCAGGTCGAATACCTGGCCAAGGGTCCGCGCCGCATTTCGCCGTTCTTCGTGCCCGGTTCGCTGATCAACTTGATCTCCGGCCATCTGTCCATTACCTATGGCATGAAGGGTCCGAGCTACGCCGTGGTGTCGGCTTGCACCACCGGTCTGCATTGCATTGGCGATGCCGCGCGCCTGATCGAGTACGGCGATGCCGACGTCATGGTGGCTGGCGGCGCCGAATCGACCGTGTCGCCGCTGGGCATCGGCGGTTTCGCCGCCATGCGCGCCTTGTCGACCCGCAATGACGATCCTGAAACGGCTTCGCGTCCCTGGGACCGCGACCGCGACGGCTTCGTGCTGGGCGAGGGCGCAGGCGTACTGGTGCTGGAAGAGTACGAACACGCCAAAAAACGCGGCGCGCGCATCTACGGTGAGCTCGCAGGCTATGGCATGAGCTCGGACGCGCACCACATCACGGCTCCCGACAAGGACGGCCCGCGCCGCGGCGTGTTGAACGCGCTGCGCAACGGCGGCTTGAACGCGGAAGACATCCAGTACGTCAACGCCCACGGTACCTCGACGCCCCTGGGCGACAAGAACGAGACCGATGCGCTGAAGCTGGCTTTCGGCGACCACGCCAAGAAGCTGGTGGTCAATTCGACCAAGTCCATGACCGGACACCTGCTCGGCGCGGCCGGCGGCATCGAGGCGGTGTTCACCACCCTGGCGGTCTACAACCAGGTGTCGCCGCCCACGATCAACATCTTCAATCAAGATCCGGAATGCGATCTGGATTACTGCGCCAACGAGGCGCGGCAGATGAAGATCGACGTCGGCCTGTCCAACTCGTTCGGCTTCGGCGGCACCAACGGCTCGATGGCCGTTCGCCGGGTCTGATTTGGACGAGCCGTTCGGGGGGCGCTGGGCGTTGCGCGTGCCTGTCCTGCGGCCAAAAAGCGCCACGGCGCTTTTTGGCCTGGCGCTGGCCGCCGCTGGCG